>NZ_CAXSXW010000013.1:0-176237 GCF_964241505.1 Klebsiella sp. Q11 | reverse complement strand
GGTCGTTAGCTCAGTTGGTAGAGCAGTTGACTTTTAATCAATTGGTCGCAGGTTCGAATCCTGCACGACCCACCAATGTAAAAAAGCGCCCTAAAGGCGCTTTTTTGCTATCTGCGATATATAAGACTCGAACCTGCCGCAGGTTCGAGTCGACAAAATTGTCGGGAACAATTTTGCACAACGCGTAGCGTTGCCCGAAGGGCGAGTCTCAGGATGAGACGAGTAGCGAAGAGAGACAACGGAGCCGCCTGCGGCGACGGCCCGGAGGGCGAGCGAAGCGAGTCATCCTGCACGACCCACCAATGTAAAAATGGCGCTGGCGGCGCTTTTTTGCTATCTGCGATAGACAAAGCCGACACGGGCCTTCATCTTGCTATCCGCCACTGACCATCAATTCACCAGCGCCGCAATCAGCTTCTCCAGCGCGGGCGTCGCCTGCTGTTGGTCATAGACGATATACAAATCTGCCGGTATGCGTTCTTCCAGCGGACGAAACACCACCCCCGGCCACGTCATTTGCGCATAGCTATCAGCGATGAGCGTAATACCTATCCCCATACTGACCATCGCCAGAACCGTTTGCGGCTCCATCACTTCACGGATAATCATCGGCGAGAATCCGGCGCTCTGGCACACGCGCTGCAAAAACGTCCAGTCGGTATGTATTGAAGGCATGGTGACAAAATATTCGTTACGCAAAGCCGCAAGCGGGATCGCCTTACGCGCGACAAGCGGATGCTCTTCCGGCATGGCCACCAGAAAAGAGGATTCGTGCAAGCGCAGGCTGGTAAATCCAGGAGAAGGCGCTGTCGCCATCCGCCAGACGCCGGCGTCCAGCTCGCGTCGTTCCAGCATCGCCATCTGCATGGCGGGCATGTTCTCGCGAAAAAGCACCTCTACGTTAGGGTTCTCTTTCAAAAAACGCCGCATCACCGGACGCATTTTTCCCCACATAGCCGTACCTATCACGCCCAGCTCTACCCGTCCCGCCTCACCCCGCCCAATCTGTTCCACGCGCGCCAGCGCCTGATTCGCGCTGGAAAGCAGACGACGGGACTCCTCCATCAGGATTTTCCCTGCGTGGGTCAACGCTACGCTGCGGGAGTGGCGAACAAACAGCAGCGTGCCAAGCTGCTGCTCCAGGTCTTTAATGTGAATGCTGAGCGGAGGTTGCGACATGTTCAGACGGGCCGCCGCACGACCAAAATGCAGCTCTTCGGCAACAGCCAGAAAATAGCGCAATAACTTCAGATCGATACGATGCGTGCGTTCCATGGGTCATGCGCTCCTGAGGCATAAAGATAATGCGCAAAGTTACCACACTGCATCAGAAAAAATGAAACGGCGGAACATGTGCCGCCGCGGAAGAGGATTAATGCGTCAGCGCTTTTTTCATTAACTTCTCAGGTTCATGTTTATATTTGAAGAACGCGGCAAAAATAACCGCCAGCAGCAATGAATAGGCCGCGAACACCAGCCAGATGGTCTGCCACTCTTTTACGCCATCAACAGAGAAGTAATCCACGGCCATGCCGCTGAGAACCGAACCTACCCATGCGCCAACACCGTTCACCATAGTCATAAACAACCCCTGCGCACTGGCGCGAATATGCGCCCCCGCCTCTTGCTCTACGAACACCGACCCTGAAATATTAAAGAAGTCGAATGCGCAGCCGTAAACGATCATCGACATCAGCAGCAGAACAAAACCGAACGGAGAGGGATCGCCAAAGGCAAAAAAGCCAAAGCGCAGCGTCCACGCCAGCATACTCATCAGCATGACCGTTTTAATGCCAAAGCGTTTCAGAAAGAATGGAATGGTGAGAATAAAGGCAACTTCCGCCATCTGCGAGACCGAAAGCAAAATAGAGGGATAGCGTACGACAAAGCTGTCGGCAAACGCCGGGTTGCGGGCGAAATCATGCAGAAAGGGGTTACCGAAGACGTTGGTTATTTGCAGTACCGCCCCGAGCATCATCGCGAAGAAAAAGAAAATGGCCATCCGCGGATTTTTAAACAATACGAATGCATCCAGTCCCAGCCTCGTGGCCAATGTAGCGCCAGGTTTTTTCTCGGTCACAGCAATTTTCGGTAGCGTAAGTGCATAAATCGCCAGTAATAACGACGCGGCAGAGGCGATATACAGCTGCGCGCTGCTCAGCTCCAGCCCCATCAGGCTCACCGTCCACATGGCGACAATAAAACCAAGAGTGCCAAATACGCGAACAGGAGGAAACGCGGTCGCCGGATCCTGGCCGGACTGCGCCAGACATGAATAGGAGATGCTATTAGACAACGAGATAGTCGGCATATAGGCCATCGCGTTAATCAGCATTACCCAGAACATCGTCTCCGGATCGGTGACGGTCGTTGCATAAAGAAGCACGCCCGCGCAGACCAGGTGGCAGAGCATATAGGCCCGTTCTGCACGTAGCCATTTATCGGCAACGATCCCCATAATGGCGGGCATGATAATGGCCGCCAGCCCTTTGGAACTATAGACAATGCCGACATTTGCCCCGGTGAAATGCAGTGTGTTTATCATGTAAGAACCCAGGGTGACCAGCCAGCTACCCCAGATAAAATATTGCAAAAACGACATGAGTTTTAAGCGAGAGGCGATACCCATTTTTCCGTTCCTTGCCATTAAAGTAAGACCCCGCAAGCGGGGTCAATATTTATTATTTTTTCAGGCCAGTTTGCGTAAGAAGCCGCAGATCAGGTTAATAAAGTTCTGCCGGGAGAGTTCGGCCGCTGCCAGGGTTTGCGCGTGAGATAGTTTCACATCGCCGAGGCCCTCAGCCAGATTGGTAATGGCTGAGACGGCCACCACTTTCAGCTCGCAATGGCGGGCAGCGATGACTTCCGGCACGACGGACATCCCCACCACATCGCCGCCGATAATCTGCATCATGCGAATCTCCGCCGCCGTTTCAAAATTCGGCCCGGGATAAGAGACAAATACGCCTTCAGTCAGCGGAAACCCCTCCTCCTCCGCTACGCGCTGCAGAACGGCGCGGTAATCCGCGTCATAGGCGTTGGCCAGGGAGAAGAAGCGTTCGCCGAAGCGCTCATCATTCAGGCCCACCATTGGCGTACCCGGCATCGTGTTAATATGATCGCTGAGCGCCACCAGACTTCCCGGCCCCACTTCCGGACGTAAAGAACCGGCAGCGTTAGTACAAAACAGCAGTTCACACCCCAGCAGCTTTAGCGTCCGGATGGCGTCAGTCATCACCGTCATGCCCCGACCTTCATAGAAGTGCCCACGCCCTTTCATGCAGGCAACGGGTACGCCGGCCAGATTTCCAAGCACCAGTTCACCGGCATGGCCGTGCACGGTACTCACCGGAAAGCCGGGCAGCTTTTCGTAAGATATCGCCACCGCATCTTCAATTTGTTCCGCCAGCGCCCCTAGACCCGACCCCAGGATAAAGGCCACCCGCGGCGTAAAATCCGGCTTATATCCGCGAATAATATCGGCGCTATACCAGGGATTCTGTGAGAAAAGCGTGTCGCTCATAAGCTGTCCTTAAAAACTGAAAGATCGATAAAGTGATTGGCTACCATGCTGTTATAACGATGCTACGCAATCGATTACCAATACAGTTTTCCCGGACGTTTGATATTAAAAAGCTATTGATTTCATTTCTGATACAAGGGGTCGTTTTCACGTAAGGCGGTCAGCTGGCCAGCCTGCTGCCGCACCACCTCCCACAGCGCTTCTGCAGCTGTCGATAGCGAGCGGTTTTTACGCCGCGCCAGCATCAGCTGGCGTTCCACCACCGGGGTGAGCCGCTTCACCTGCAGATGACTTCCCTGAGGAAGCGGCAGCGCTAACGCAGGTAGGATGCTGATGCCTATCCCCGACTCAACCATTGGAAATAGCGTGGCCGGATGACCGATTTCCTGCACGATATTTGCGGTAACGGCGAATCCCGCGAGCGCGGCGTCAATCAGCGGCCGGCTACCCGAAGCATAATCCTGCAAAACCAGCCGCTGGTCATGCAGCGCATGCCAGCTCACCGCGTCCCTTTTAGCGAAAGGGTGATCGCGACGGCAAAGCAGCAGGAAAGGTTCAGCGAGAACCGCCTCACACTGCAAATCGGTCGCGGCGCCAGGGTCGATAACAATGCCAAAATCCACTTCTCCCTGACGGATGCTCTCCAGCACCCACTGCTGGGGGCGATCGTGCAGAACGAAATCTATCTCCGGATAGCGACGGTTGCTGTAGGCGATGCACTGCGGGATCAGATGGGCGGAAATGGTCTGGCTGGCCGCCACCCGCACGGTTCCCATAAGCTGCTGCCCGACGCGCCCGGCCTCACGCAACGTGCCGTTTAACTCATCCAGCAGGCGCTCAAGCCGGGCCGCCAGCTGCTGTCCAGCTTCCGTGAGCACCACTTCGCGCGTCGTTCGGTCAAGCAGGCGTACGCCGGTCTGATGTTCCAGCTCTTTCACGCTGTGGCTTACCGCTGACTGACTCAGGCCAATACTCTCCCCTGCCCGGCTAAAGCTTTTGACGCGAGCAACGGTCACAAAAACCTTCAACTGACGTAGCGAATAATTCATCTCTTTTTTTCATGAATAGATGCAATAAATCGATTTTATTTCTCAAACTAAAGAAAGCACAATAGCGACATCGATTTTCAGGAGCGTTTATGAAATTTTTCCGCATTCTTGATCCATTCACCCTAACGTTAGTCACCGTCGTCCTGCTGGCCTCTTTTTTTCCTGCTCGCGGCGGATTTGTCCCCTTCTTTGAGCATTTAACTACCGCCGCCATCGCGCTGCTGTTCTTTATGCACGGCGCCAAGCTCTCCCGTGAGGCGATCGTTGCCGGAGGAAGCCACTGGCGTTTACATCTCTGGGTCATGTGCAGCACGTTTATCGTTTTTCCCGTGCTTGGCGTGCTGTTTGCCTGGTGGGCGCCTGTCAACGTCGATCCGGCGCTCTATACCGGGTTTATTTATCTCTGCATTCTTCCCGCCACCGTCCAGTCAGCCATTGCGTTTACCTCTCTGGCGGGCGGCAACGTGGCGGCTGCGGTATGCTCGGCTTCGGCCTCAAGCCTGCTGGGGATCTTCATTTCGCCGCTGCTGGTCGGCCTGTTGATGAACCTGCACGGTGCGGGGGGGAGTCTGGAGCAGGTTGGCAAAATCATGCTGCAGCTGCTGCTGCCGTTTGTGCTGGGACATCTCTCTCGTCCATGGATTGGCAACTGGGTGGCAAAACATAAAAAGTGGATCTCGAAAACCGACCAGACCTCCATCCTGCTGGTGGTCTATTCGGCGTTCAGCGAGGCGGTTGTTAACGGTATCTGGCACAAAGTCGGCGTTGGTTCGCTGCTGTTTATCGTTATTGTCAGCATGGTGCTGCTGGCGATTGTGATTGCGATTAACGTCTTTGTGGCGCGCAGGTGCGGGTTTAATAAAGCGGATGAAATTACGATTGTCTTTTGCGGGTCGAAAAAGAGCCTGGCGAACGGCATTCCGATGGCCAACATTCTCTTCCCGACCTCTATCCTGGGGATAATGGTTCTCCCGCTGATGATCTTCCATCAGATTCAGCTTATGGTCTGTGCGGTGCTGGCGCGGCGCTATAAGCGCCAGGCCGAAGCGTTACAGGCGCAGGAGAAAAGCCGCGCCTCCGAAGCCTAACGCGGGCGCTTAAGGGGCTCGACCAGGCTGGTCAGCCCCTCCGTTTTAATCAATAGCGTTAATGCCATCAGCTCGCCAAGATGCCCGGCGGGAAATTGATCCTTACGGGCAAACCACAGCAAATACTCTTCCGGCACATCGATTAAGCGCCGCCCTTTGTATTTACCAAACGGCATTTCCGTATTGGCAATCTCAATAAGCCGATCTTTATCCACGCGACTCTCCGAGCAGACGCAGCATTTCGTCTTCATCGATCACCGCAATTCCCAGCTCCTGCGCTTTGGCAAGCTTAGAGCCCGCCGCCTCCCCGGCGATGACCAGGTCGGTCTTCTTCGACACGCTGCCCGCCACCTTCGCCCCCAGCGCAACCAGCCGGGCTTTCGCATCGTCACGGGAGAGCTGACTCAGGCTACCGGTCAGAACCACCGTTTTGCCGGCAAAGGGGCTATCAATCTCTTCCGCATTGACCACGACTGGCGCCGGCCAGCGGACGCCTTCTTTACGCAGCTGAGCAATCACTTCGCGGTTGCTCTCTTCGGCAAAGAAATTACGCACGTGCGTGGCAACCACAATCCCGACATCGGGCACTTTTTGCAGATCGTCAATTGAAGCCTGCTCCAGCGCCTCAATGGTGCCAAAATGGGCCGCTAAACCGGCTGCGGTCGCCTCACCGACTTCGCGGATCCCCAGCGCATACAGGAAACGGGCAAAAGTGGTCTCTTTGGACTTCTCCAGGGCATCCACCACGTTCTGTGCTGATTTGGGCCCCATGCGATCGAGCCCGGTGAGTTTACCCGGCGTCAGTTGGAAGAGATCGGCCGGCGTATGCACGTACTCTTTTTCAACCAGCTGATCGATGATTTTATCGCCCATACCGTCAACGTCCAGGGCGCGACGGGAGACAAAATGCTTGAGCGCTTCTTTACGCTGGGCGCCGCAGATCAGACCGCCGGTACAGCGCGTCACCACTTCGCCTTCCACGCGTTCAACGTCGGAATGACATACCGGACAATGGGTGGGGAACACGATCTCACGCGTCTCCTCCGGGCGTTCTGAGAGCACGACGTTCACGACCTGAGGGATAACATCGCCGGCGCGGCGAATGACCACCTTATCGCCGATACGCAGCCCCAGACGCTCAATTTCATCAGCATTATGCAGCGTCGCGTTGCTGACCAGGACCCCGGCGACGTGTACCGGCTCCAGACGCGCAACCGGCGTGATGGCGCCAGTGCGCCCGACCTGAAACTCAACGTCGCGCACGAAAGTCATCTGTTCCTGCGCCGGAAACTTAAACGCCACCGCCCAGCGCGGCGCGCGGGCTACGAAGCCAAGCTGTTCCTGCAGCGCCAGCGAATCGACCTTGATGACCACGCCGTCGATATCAAACCCCAGCTTCGGCCGATCCTCTTCAACCTGGCGATAGTAAGTAAGCACTTCCTCTGGCGTATGGCAGAGCTTTACACGCTCGCTGACCGGCAGCCCCCAGGACTTAAACTGCTGCAAGCGCGCCGAGTGGCTGGCAGGCAGCTCGCCGCCTTCCAGCACGCCCACGCCGTAGCAAAAGAAAGTGAGTGGACGCTTCGCGGTAATTCGCGGATCGAGCTGGCGTAAAGACCCCGCCGCCGCGTTACGCGGGTTAGCAAAGACTTTACCTCCGGTTCGCCGCGCCTCTTCATTAATTTTTTCAAACCCTGCCTGCGGCAGGAACACCTCTCCGCGCACCTCAAGCCGCTGCGGAATATTGTCACCACGTAGCTTCAGGGGAATCGCGCGGATGGTACGCACGTTGGAGGTAATATCTTCACCGGTCGTTCCATCGCCGCGGGTCGCCGCCTGCACCAGCAGGCCGTTTTCATACAGGATACTGACCGCCAGGCCATCCAGCTTGAGCTCGCAGCAGTAAGTCAGGTTATCGGTATTTTTCAGGCGATCCTGTACCCGCTTGTTGAACGCGAGGAAGCTATCCTCATCAAAAACGTTGTCCAGCGACAGCATCGGGACTTCATGGCGAATCTGGCTAAAAGAGGCTAACGGTGCGGCACCGACGCGCTGGGTGGGCGAGTCCGGGGTGATCAGCTCAGGGTGCTGAGCTTCCAGCTCGCGCAGTTCGCGCATTAACCGATCGTATTCCGCATCAGGGATTTCCGGCGTATCCATGACGTGGTAGAGATATTCATGATGGCGAAGCGTGGTTCGCAGTTCAGTCAGTTTTTGTTCGTTCGATTCCATATCACACCATCAATGATAAAAAACCCCCGACGGGCGGGGGTTCAGGATAAGTAGATGAAACGCAAGAAGATGAATCAGGCGTTAGCCTCTTTCACTTCACGAATTCGGTCTTGATATTCACGCAATTTTTGCGGCGTCATCATACGACGCTGGTCATCCAGCACTACGCCGCCGACTTCATCGGCAATGTACTGCGCGGACTGCAGCATCAGCTTAAAGTTTTGCAGTTCATCGCCAAAGGACGGAACCTGCATAAAGATAGTCACCCCGGGCGTCATCATATCCGCCATGCTGTCAGGATTGAAGGTGCCAGGCTTAACCATATTGGCCAGACTGAAGAGCACCTGACCGCTGCCGTCCGGGCTGAGGTGGCGATGGAAAATATTCATATCGCCAAATTTGAAGCCCGCCTGCTGGATGCTATTGATGAGTAGCTCGCCGTTGAGCTGCGAACCGTGGTGCGCAGCGACGTTCATCACGATGACCGTCTCCTTACGCTCTTTAGGCTGCGGCGCGGCCTGCTGCGGCTCAGGGGCCTGAGGTTCCGGCGCCGGCTGCGGCTCTGGAGCGGCGGCAGGTTGTTGAACCGGCTGCTGCACATGCTGAACGGGCTGCTGCGCATGCTGAACGGGTTGCTGCACATGCGGAACGGGCTGCGGCTGTACCGGCTGCTGAGGCGGCACAGCGCGCTGCGGCTGCTGGACCGGGGCCTGGGCGTGAACGGGCTGATGTTGCGGCGGCTGCGGTGCACGGACAGGCTCTTCCGGGCGCACAGGTGGCTGTTGCGCCTGACGCTCATAAGGAGGCTGATACTGGTGCTGCGGCTGACGAGGTGCTTCATGCTCCCCATGAACGCCATTCGGCGCATGACTGGTCCGATGAACCCGGACTTCACCAACGCCTTCAACATCGTCATCAAAGTCGTCGCCTTCCGACGCTTCATCGTCGCGAGACTTCATACGTTTCAGTGGGCGATCGCGAAACATCGAGGAGCGTTCTTTACGGCTGGTCCAGAAACCGTGCACCAGTAAAGCGATTATGGCGATCGCGCCAACAATGATTAATATCAGACGCAAATCCTGCATCATTATATTCTCTGTTGTTCTAACACCTTGCCACCACGGCAAACATTTACTCACTAAGAGTATTTGCCGATTACATCAAGTGCAAGTGCGTCGGGGGCTTTCACTACATAAAGATGAACTAAATCGTGCTTTTTGCTGTTTTTTCGAACATTTCCTAACTGGTTATTGTCTGCTAACCCGATAAAATAGCCCGGCATTCAGCCTGGATGTCAAAAAAGGAGCATTACCTGACTATGGTTTCATCATCCGTAACGACCCCGCGCAGTGGCGTCTACTATTTTTCGCAGGGTTGGAAGCTGATCGGGCTGCCGGGGATCCGTCGATACGTATTCCTCCCTTTACTCGTCAACATTATTCTGATGGGCGGCGCATTCTGGTGGCTGTTCACGCGTCTGGACAGCTGGATCCCTTCGTTGATGAGCCATGTTCCTGAATGGCTGCAATGGCTTAACTATCTGCTGTGGCCCATGGTGGTCATTTCTATTCTGCTTGTCTTCGGCTACTTCTTCTCGACAATCGCCAACTGGATTGCCGCGCCCTTTAGCGGCCTGCTGGCCGAGCAGCTTGAAGCGCGCCTGACGGGCGCGACGCCGCCGGACGTCGGGGTTTTCGGCATCCTGAAAGATGTGCCGCGCATCATGAAGCGCGAATGGCAGAAGTTCGCCTGGTACCTGCCGCGGGCCATCGTCCTTTTGCTTCTCTACTTTATCCCCGGTATCGGCCAGACCGTCGCCCCCGTGCTGTGGTTCCTGTTCAGCGCCTGGATGCTGGCGATTCAGTACTGCGATTACCCTTTTGATAACCATAAGGTGCCGTTTAAAACGATGCGTCAGGCGCTGCGCACGCGCAAAGTGACCAATATGCAGTTTGGCGCCCTGACCAGCCTGTTTACCATGATCCCGGTGCTAAACCTGGTCATCCTGCCCGTCGCGATTTGCGGCGCGACGGCGATGTGGGTCGATTGCTACCGTGACAAACACGCCATGTGGAAGTAGCGCTATCGCTTTCGGAGCGGCTTATGCCGCTCCTTATTACTTCTGGCTTGCCATTATTTCTCTTCTGAATATAGATATGCTAAATCCTTACTTCCGCATATTCTTTAAGCGGGTATGCTGAAGCCGTACTCCCAAATTTCATACAGTTAAGGACGGGCCATGAGTAAGATTTTTGAAGATAACTCCCTGACTATCGGCCATACGCCGCTGGTACGACTGAACCGCATCGGTAACGGACGCATCCTGGCAAAGGTAGAATCTCGTAACCCGAGCTTTAGCGTAAAATGCCGTATCGGTGCCAATATGATTTGGGATGCCGAAAAACGCGGCGTGCTGAAGCCCGGCGTTGAGCTGGTGGAACCGACCAGCGGTAATACCGGTATCGCGCTGGCGTACGTGGCTGCGGCGCGCGGTTATAAACTGACGCTGACGATGCCGGAGACCATGAGCATCGAACGCCGCAAGCTGCTGAAGGCCCTGGGCGCTAACCTGGTGCTGACCGAAGGCGCCAAGGGGATGAAAGGCGCCATCCAGAAAGCCGAAGAAATTGTCGCCAGCGACCCGGAAAAATTCCTCCTGCTCCAGCAGTTCAGCAACCCGGCAAACCCGGAAATTCATGAAAAAACCACCGGCCCGGAAATCTGGGAAGATACCGATGGTCAAATCGACGTCTTCATCTCCGGCGTCGGTACTGGCGGTACGCTGACCGGCGTGAGCCGCTATATCAAAGGCACCAAAGGTAAAAAAGATCTGATTACCGTTGCCGTTGAACCTACCGACTCCCCGGTTATCGCCCAGGCGCTGGCAGGCGAAGAGCTGAAGCCAGGCCCGCACAAAATCCAGGGTATTGGCGCAGGCTTTATCCCAGGCAACCTGGATTTGAAGCTGGTGGATAAAGTAGTGGCTATTACCAATGAAGAAGCCATTTCCACCGCCCGTCGCCTGATGGAAGAGGAAGGCATTCTGGCCGGCATCTCTTCCGGCGCTGCCGTTGCCGCTGCGCTGAAGCTGCAGGAGGATGAAGCCTTTACCAACAAGAATATTGTGGTTATCCTACCCTCTTCAGGTGAGCGCTATTTAAGCACCGCATTGTTTGCCGATCTCTTCACCGAGAAAGAACTGCAACAGTAATGCCAGCTTGTTAATATCGTGTAAAAAAGCACCTTTTCAGGTGCTTTTTTGTGGCGTACATCAAACTTTTACCCCTCCTGGCATTGATTCACTTCGTTGGGTCTGGTATTTAACCAGCACATTTATTTCGATGCGCGAAATTATTCCGATTTGGATTTCCATAAGCTGAATCGATTTTATGATTTGGTTCAAGTCTTCCTTTAGCGGCATAATGTTTAATGACGTGGTAGACGTTAACGGCCTGAAGGTTTCCACAGCAATTTTCCGCTGATGGTGCCGGAGCCGGATACGTGATGCCGGCGCTAACGATACAGGCTAAAGTTTGGCCGTTAGGCTAAACTTTAGGTCCACAACACTAAACCTATAAGTTGGGGAAATATAATGTTCCAGCAAGAAGTTACTATTACCGCTCCGAACGGTCTGCACACCCGCCCTGCTGCTCAGTTTGTTAAAGAAGCAAAAGGCTTCACTTCTGAGATCACTGTAACCTCCAACGGCAAAAGCGCCAGCGCCAAAAGCCTGTTCAAACTGCAGACTCTGGGCCTGACCCAGGGTACCGTTGTCACTCTCTCTGCCGAAGGCGAAGACGAGCAAAAAGCAGTTGAGCATCTGGTAAAACTGATGGCTGAACTCGAGTAAGTTCACGGGTTCTTTTTAATATCAGTCACAAGTAAGGTAGGGTTATGATTTCAGGCATTTTAGCATCCCCGGGTATCGCTTTCGGCAAGGCACTTCTGCTGAAAGAAGATGAAATTGTCATCGACCGGAAGAAAATTTCTGCCGATAAGGTTGATCAGGAAGTTGAACGTTTTCTGAATGGCCGCACCAAGGCCTCCGCCCAGCTGGAGGTCATCAAAACCAAAGCTGGTGAAACCTTCGGTGAAGAAAAAGAAGCCATCTTCGAAGGGCACATCATGCTGCTGGAAGATGAGGAGCTTGAGCAGGAAATCATAGCCCTGATTAAAGATAAGCATATGACTGCCGATGCGGCAGCCAATGAAGTTATCGAAGGTCAGGCTACTGCCCTGGAAGAACTGGATGACGAATACCTGAAAGAGCGTGCCGCTGACGTACGCGACATCGGTAAGCGCCTGCTGCGCAACATCCTCGGTCTGGCCATCATCGATCTGAGCGCGATTCAGGATGAAGTTATCCTGGTAGCCGCTGACCTCACCCCGTCTGAAACCGCACAGCTGAACCTGAACAAGGTGCTGGGTTTCATCACCGACGCGGGCGGCCGTACTTCCCATACCTCCATCATGGCGCGTTCCCTTGAACTGCCGGCCATCGTGGGCACCGGTAGCGTGACTACCCAGGTGAAAAACGGCGATTATCTGGTTCTCGACGCGGTGAATAATCAGGTTCTGGTTAACCCGAGCGATCAACAAATCGAAGAACTGCGCAACCTGCAGGCTCAGGTCGCTGAAGAGAAAGCGGAACTGGCTAAGCTGAAAGACCTGCCGGCCATTACGCTGGACGGCCATCAGGTTGAAGTCTGCGCCAACATAGGTACCGTACGCGACGTTGAAGGTGCCGAACGTAACGGCGCGGAAGGCGTTGGTTTGTATCGTACAGAATTCCTGTTCATGGACCGCGACTCGCTGCCGACTGAAGAAGAACAGTTCGCAGCATACAAAGCCGTTGCCGAAGCGTGCGGCTCGCAGGCGGTTATCGTTCGCACCATGGACATCGGCGGCGACAAAGAGCTGCCGTACATGAACTTCCCGAAAGAAGAGAACCCGTTCCTCGGCTGGCGCGCAGTGCGCATCGCCATGGATCGCAAAGAGATTCTGCGCGACCAGGTTCGTGCCATCCTGCGCGCTTCCGCTTTCGGTAAACTGCGCATCATGTTCCCGATGATCATCTCTGTTGAAGAAGTGCGTGCACTGAAGAAAGAGATCGAAATCTACAAACAGGAACTTAAGCTCGAAGGTAAGGCTTTTGATGAGGCAATTGAGATTGGCGTGATGGTGGAAACCCCAGCCGCTGCGACAATTGCGCGTCACTTAGCCAAAGAAGTTGATTTCTTTAGTATCGGTACCAATGATTTAACGCAGTATACTCTGGCAGTTGACCGTGGTAATGATATGATTTCACATCTTTACCAGCCAATGTCCCCGTCCGTGCTGACGCTGATTAAGCAAGTTATTGATGCTTCTCATGCTGAAGGCAAATGGACTGGCATGTGCGGTGAGCTTGCGGGCGATGAACGTGCTACACTTCTGTTGCTGGGTATGGGTCTGGACGAGTTCTCTATGAGCGCCATTTCCATCCCGCGCATCAAGAAGATTATCCGTAACACGAACTTCGAAGATGCGAAAGTATTAGCAGAGCAGGCTCTTGCTCAACCGACAACGGACGAGTTAATGACGCTGGTTAACAAGTTCATTGAAGAAAAAACAATCTGCTAATTCACGAGATGCGCGGCCCAAATTACTGCTTAGGAGAAGATCATGGGTTTGTTCGATAAATTGAAATCTCTGGTTTCTGATGATAAAAAAGACACCGGAACTATTGAGATTGTTGCCCCGCTCTCTGGCGAGATCGTCAACATTGAAGACGTGCCGGATGTAGTTTTTGCGGAAAAAATTGTGGGTGATGGCATTGCTATCAAACCTACTGGCAACAAAATGGTTGCGCCGGTAGATGGTACCATCGGTAAAATTTTTGAAACCAACCATGCTTTTTCAATCGAATCTGATAGCGGCATTGAACTGTTCGTTCACTTCGGTATTGATACCGTTGAGCTGAAAGGCGAAGGCTTCAAACGTATCGCCGAAGAAGGCCAGCGTGTGAAAGTCGGCGACCCGGTTATCGAATTCGATCTGCCGCTGCTGGAAGAGAAAGCCAAGTCTACCCTGACTCCGGTTGTTATCTCCAACATGGACGAGATCAAAGAGCTGATCAAACTGTCCGGTAGCGTAACCGTGGGTGAAACACCGGTTATCCGCATCAAGAAGTAATTCTTGCCGCAGAAGAATGGCGCCTCTCGGGCGCCATTTTTTTATCTCGCCGCTTTAAACGGCCGATAGCACTTCTCCCGCGAAAGTATTTTCATCCCTTCCGGGCCGCTTTCCAGAATCCGCTTCTCGCTGTCAGAAACCTGTAAATCACACTGATATCCGCCAACGGCGCCAAATAAAGATCCCACTTCGCAGACATCCTCAAGGGCTTCGCTGCCGGTGGTCTCAAAATGGCCGACGACTCTTCCCTGCTGACGCACCACTAAACGATAGCTCTTCATTCTCCCTCCCTATGCGGCGGAAGAATGAGCTCATCGCAGCCCTGTTCATTGGTCCAGGTCATAACCGCCAGCACCCGCTGCGCGGCAGCGTGGGCGGCCTCGCCCAGCGGCATTCCGCATACCAGGCCGCTCGCCAGCTCGGCGCAAAAAAGGTCGCCCGTTCCCTTCAGATCGGTTTCAACGCGCGGATGTTCAACCACCTCGACCGACTGCGCGCTAACCACCAGCACGTTGATCGTGGCGCTATTTTCTCCCGGCGCGCTGGTGATAACGACCCATTTCAGTGAATCAGAGAGCAGACTACGGGCGGCAATAATCGCCTCCTGCTGATTATGGCAAGGCAGACCGCTTAGCGTCTCCAGCTCAAACAGATTGGGCGTGATCCCCTGCGCCAGCGGGAGCAAATGCGTACGATAGGCTTCAGGGATCTCGGCCTTGACGTAAATACCGCTATCCACATCGCCAATGACGGGATCAACGAGAATACACAGTTCAGGATGCTGCTCGCGAATGCGCAGCAGCCATTGCGCCAGACGCTTAATCTGCACGGCGCTGCCCATATAGCCGGTCGTTACCGCCCGCAGCTCGCGCAGGGCGTCACGCTCCTCCAGCGCCTTTAAATAGCCGGCAAACCACTCTTCCGGGATAACGCCGCCATAGTAAGTATCATAGTGCGGCGTATTGCTGAACAGCACCGTCGGCACCGCGATGACCCGCAGGCCGTGCTGCTTTATCGCCGGTATCGCAATACTGTTGCCTACGCTGCCGTAGACCACCTGCGACTGCACGGCCACAATATCGACCTGAAGCGCCCGACTTTTATCGTTGAAGAGCACCGATTGTATTTCATCTTGCTGGCCCATCCTTTCTCCCCCCGCTGGACAGCGGGTCATACTCTGATTATCATTCGTCCTATGCTAAAATTCATTTTGTCATAGGTCAATAATGATCGTTGGAAAAACTGCCAGTGAGATCTTCGATAGCATCCGCCATCTGGTACAAAGCGGCGCACTCAAGCCTGGCGATGTTTTACCGCCGGTCCGCGAGCTGGCGGGCAAGCTGTCGGTTAACCGCAATACCGTCGCTGCCGCCTATAAGCGACTGGTGACCTCTGGCCTGGCTATCAGCAAGGGGCGTAATGGTACCGCCATTAAAACGCATAATACCCTTCCCGCCCTTGAAGGTGGCGATCCCTCTTCGCCGCTGAAGGATATCTCCAGCGGCAATCCCGACCCCGCTCGCCTGGCAAACCTCAAGCACTATCTCGGCGCAATTGCGCCAGCGCCTCGTCTGTACGGCGATGCGGCGGTTGAACCACGGCTGGCCGCGTGGGCCAGCCGCTGGGTTAACAACGATGTGAACCTGGATGCCGATATTAACCTTGCCAGCGGCGCAGTCGATGCGCTTGAGCGCCTGCTGTGCGCCCTGCTGCTGCCCGGCGATAGCGTGGCCATCGAAGACCCCTGCTTTCTCAGCAGCATCAATATGCTGCGCTACGCCGGTTTTAGCCCTTCGCCGGTACCGGTCGACGGGGAAGGCATGCAGCCTGAGGCCCTTGAAGAGGCGCTGCGCAACGGCGCCCGGGCGGTCATTATTACCCCGCGCGCGCACAATCCGACCGGCTGTAGCCTCAGCGAATCCCGCGCCCGGGCAATACGCGAAATACTGGCCCGCTATCCGCAGGTTCTGGTGATTGTTGACGACCATTTCGCGCTGCTCTCCGCCACGCCCTGGTACTCCCCTATCGCCGCGGAAAGTCAGCGTTGGGCGCTGGTACGCTCCCTGTCAAAAACCCTGGGACCAGATTTGCGTCTGGCCATCGTCGCCAGCGACGCTGACACGTCGGCGGCGCTGCGCCTGAGGCTTAATTCCGGTAGCCAATGGGTCAGCCATCTGTTGCAGGATCTGGTCATCGCCTGCCTTAACGACAACACCTTTATGGCCTCTCTGGCGGAAACCCGGCGCCACTATCGTCAGCAGCATGAAAAGCTGATTGCCGCCCTCGCCAGCCGCGGAATCACCCACCTGACGCCGGGAGACGGCCTTAATTTTTGGTTCCCGCTGGAAGAGCCGAGCCAGCCGGTAGCGCTCCGTCTGGCGCACGCCGGCTGGCTGGTTCGCGAAGGCGAAACGTTCGGCATTCGCGCCCCTTCGCACGGGCTGAGGCTGTCGCTTGCGACGCTCAGCGACAATGAAATGAATAAGCTCGCCAATGACTTATACCAGATATTACAACAACAGTGACGGGAGTTAACGCTATGCAGATCCACTTTATCGTCCATGAAGTCTTTGAAGCGCCGGGAGCTTACCTGCACTGGGCGCAGGCGCGCGGCTACGGTATCAGCTGGTCGCGGGTATACGCGGGGGACAGGCTACCGGAAAACGCCAACGCTTTTGATATGCTGGTTGTGCTCGGCGGTCCGCAGTCGCCGCGCACGACATTATCTGAGTGCCCCTGGTTTGATAGCCACGCCGAGCAGCGTTTGATTGCGCAGGCCATTGCCGCAGGACGGATCGTGGTAGGGATTTGCCTCGGCTCGCAGCTTATCGGTGAAGCGCTGGGCGCGCCGGTCATGCAAAGTCCGGAAAAAGAGGTGGGTCACTATCCCATCACGCTCACCACCGCGGGCCTGCAGGATGACAAACTGGCCCATTTTGGCCCCTCGCTGGTCGTCGGCCACTGGCATAACGATATGCCCGGCCTGACCCCGGAGGCGGAAGTGATGGCCTCCAGCGAAGGCTGCCCGCGGCAAATTGTGAAATACAGCGACCGGGTCTATGGCTTCCAGTGCCACATGGAGTTTGATGCTGAGGTCATCGAGCTGCTGATCGCCCATTCGCAGCAGGAGCTTAGCGCCGCCAGAGGCAGGCGTTTCATTCGTAGTGAACAGGAGATGCGTGCCTGGGATTATCGCGAAATGAATGAGAAGCTGTGGACGTTTCTTGATAAGCTGACGGCAAAGTAAGCAAAAGGCTTTTATTAAAGCCCGACAGTTTAAGGATCGCCAGAAATGCACAATCCCAACCCACAGCTTAAAGCCGCCATCGAAGCCTGCGATCGCGCTATCTCCCTGGAGGATTACGCGACACTGATGGAGTATTACGCTGAAGACGCCGCGCTGGTCGTCAAGCCAGGCATGGTGGTGCGGGGCAAAGAAAATATCCGCAACGCGTTTATCGCCATTGCCGACTATTTCCAGCACCGGCTGGTGGTGACGCAGGGAAAAATGGAGATTATCGAAGGCGGCGGCAATGCGCTGGTGATTATGGAGACCCGGCTGGATATCCCGACGGCGGAAGCCGGGATAACACAGGTCACGCGGCGCGCAACCTATGTCTTTCGTCAGCAGGGCGAACGCTGGCTCTGCACCGTGGATAACTCCTACGGTACGGACCTGCTCGACGCGCCCGAGGTTTAAATTCCCGCGCCCTGGGTAAAGTGCTCTTCGCCAAATACGCCGGTAGAAAGGTAGCGATCGCCGCGATCGCAAACGATCGCCACCACTACCGCGCCAGGATTTTCACCCGCCACGCGTAGCGCGCCCGCCACCGCGCCGCCGGAACTGACGCCGCAGAAAATTCCCTCCTTCACCGCCAGCATCCGCATGGTGTTTTCGGCATCCTGTTGATGGATATCGAGCACCGCGTCCACCAGCTGCGCGTTAAAAATGCCCGGCATATATTCGGCAGGCCAGCGGCGAATTCCGGGAATACTGCTCCCCTCTTCCGGCTGCAGCCCCACGATGCTCACCGCTTTATCCTGCTCGCGCAGAAAACGCGATACGCCGGTAATGGTGCCGGTGGTACCCATGCTGGAGACAAAATGGGTGATCCGCCCGTCGGTCTGCTGCCAGATTTCCGGCCCGGTAGTGGTGTAGTGCGCGTACGGGTTGTCCGGGTTGTTGAACTGATCGAGCAGCTTGCCTTCGCCGCGCTGCGCCATGGCTAACGCTAAGTCACGCGCGCCTTCCATTCCCTGCTCTTTGGTGACCAGAATCAGCTCCGCACCGTAGGCGCGCATGGCGGCACGGCGCTCCTGGCTCATGTTGTCCGGCATCAGCAGCTTCATCTGATAGCCTTTAAGCGCGGCGATCATCGCCAGCGCAATGCCGGTGTTGCCGCTGGTCGCTTCAATCAGCACATCTCCGGGTTTAATCTCTCCGCGCTTTTCGGCCTCGACAATCATCGACAGGGCCGCCCTGTCTTTCACCGACCCCGCCGGATTGTTGCCTTCAAGTTTGACCCAGATTTCGCTGCCGTTGTCCGGCCCCATGCGCTGCAGTTTGACCAGAGGCGTGTTGCCGATTGTTTGTTCTAATGTATTCACGGTTTTGCCCAATAAAAAGCCCGGTAAGCATTACGCCACCGGGCGAAAAACATACGCGATAACCTATCAGGCTGACTCCGCCAGAGCAATATCCTCGCGCGTCTCAATGCGTTCCTTCCCGTGATAAATACGGGCATGCTGCAGACCGACAAACAGGCGCTCTCCCCGGTGCGGCGGGACGTCGTCGCGCATGACCACGGTCAGCGGCTCGGTATACCAGCCCAGCGGTTGTACCACCAATTGCGTGTAGTGACCTTTAGGGCTAGCTTCCAGCACCTGCACCGGCAGCGGCGAATCCAGGCTGGTGCGGCGGCTGACGTCCACTTCCCACGGACGCAGGAACAGATCGACCGGCCCCTGATGCGCGGAGGTATAGCCCAGCGGCCAGCGGTGCGCCCCCACGTGGAACTGTCCGCCGCGAATGGTGCCCTGCAGACGGTTCACCTCGCCCATAAACTCCAGCACGAAGCGGGTCGCCGGTTCACGCCAGAGCTGCTCCGGCTCGTCAACCTGCTCAATGTTGCCCTGGCTCATGACCACCACGCGATCCGCGACTTCCATCGCCTCTTCCTGATCGTGGGTGACGAAGACGCTGGTGAACTTCAGCTCTTCATGCAGCTGACGCAGCCAGCGACGCAGCTCTTTACGCACCTGGGCGTCCAGCGCGCCGAAGGGTTCATCCAGCAGCAGTATCTGCGGTTCAACGGCTAACGCACGCGCCAGCGCCACGCGCTGCTTCTGCCCGCCGGAGAGCTGCGCCGGAAAGCGATCCGCCAGATGCGCAAGCTGTACCATCTCCAGCAGTTTGGTCACTTTCGCTTTGATGGCGGCCGCATTTGGGCGCTCGCGGCGCGGCAGTACGGTCAGGCCAAACGCAATATTGTCGAATACGTTCATATGGCGGAACAGCGCGTAATGCTGGAATACAAAGCCCACCTTACGATCCCGGGCATGCAAACGGCTCACGTCGGTGCCGTGAAAGCGGATGTGCCCGCTGGTCTGATGCTCAAGCCCGGCGATAATACGCAGCAGCGTGGTTTTACCGGAGCCAGACGGCCCGAGCAGCGCCACCATTTGTCCGGAAGGGATATCCAGCGAGATATCATTCAGCACCTGGGTGCGACCAAAAGACTTCTTAATATTGGCAATCTCAATGCTCATGATTTCCCTCCTGATGCTGACGTTTTTCCTGATTTTCTAAACGCCACTGCACCACACTCTTCAAAAACAGGGTCAAAATAGCCATCAGCGTCAGCAACGCGGCGGCAGTAAAGGAGCCGACAGTATTGTAGTCCTGCTCCAGCAGTTCAATCTGTAGCGGCAGCGACAGGGTTTCACCGCGAATAGAGCCGGAGACGACGGAAACGGCGCCAAACTCGCCAATCGCGCGGGCGTTGGTCAGCACCACGCCGTAAAGCAGCGCCCAGCGGATATTCGGCAGCGTGACGCGGCGGAACATCTGCCAGCCTGACGCGCCAAGCAGCACCGCCGCTTCGTCTTCGTTGCTTCCCTGGCTTAACATCACCGGCACCAGCTCGCGCACCACAAACGGACAGGTCACGAAGATGGTAACCAGCACCATGCCCGGCCAGGCAAACATGATCTGCAGGTTGTGCTCATCCAGCCAGCCGCCCAGCGGCCCGTTGGAGCCGTAAAAGAGCAGATAAACCAGGCCCGCCACCACCGGCGACACGGCAAAAGGAATATCCAGCAGGGTCAGCAGCAGCTGACGTCCCGGGAAGTTAAAGCGCGTCACCAGCCACGCCAGCAGGGTACCGAACACCAGGTTCACCGGCACGGTAATCAGCGCAATCAGCACGGTCAGCCAGATGGCGTGCAGCATATCCGGGTTCGCCAGGTTTTCCAGCGCCGGCATCAGCCCCTTGCTGAAGGCCTGAACGAAGATATACACCGTCGGCACAACGAGAATAAACGCGGAAACCAGCACGCCCGCACCGATCAGAAACCATTTACCCCAGTTGATGCGGGGCGCATCGTATCGCTTCAATTGCGTAACTTCCGCCATCAGTGACCTACCACACGTCGACCAAAGCGACTTTGCAGAGTGTTAATCGAGTACAGCAGCAGCAGCGAGGCCGCGAGGATCACCGAAGCAATCGCGCTCGCCGCCGGGTAATCAAACTCCTGCAAACGGATAAAAATCATCAGCGAGGTCACTTCCGTTTTCCACGCAATGTTGCCGGCGATAAAAATCACCGCGCCGAACTCACCGAGGCTGCGGGTAAAGGACAGCGCAACGCCCGCCATCAGCGCCGGGGAGAGCTCCGGCAGCACCACCTTGCGAAAGCTCTGCCAGCGCGTGGCGCCCAGGGTTTCCGCCGCTTCTTCATATTCCGGGCCCAACTCTTCCAGCACCGGCTGCACGGTACGCACCACAAACGGGATGCTGGTAAAGGCCATGGCCACCGCGATACCGAGCCAGGTATAGGTGACTTTAATATCAAATTTCGCCAGCCACTCGCCGTACAGCCCGTTCACGGAGAAGAGCGAGGCGAGGGTTAAGCCGGCAACGGCCGTCGGCAGCGCAAACGGCAAATCCATCAGCGCATCAAGCAGCGTGCGGCCCGGGAAGCGGTAGCGGGTTAAGATCCACGCCATCAGCAGGCCGAACACGCCGTTAAAAATGGAGGCGACAAACGCCGACAGCAGCGTCACTTTATAGGCAGCCACCACCTGCGGGTTGGTCACCACGTCCCAGTACTGCGCCCAGCTCATCTGGGCAAGCTGCATCACCAGCGCGCTGAGCGGCAACAACAGGATCAGGCAGACGAACAGCAGGCTGGTCCCGAGGCTTAAGGTAAAGCCCGGCAGCACGCGTTTAGTCGATACTGCAAACATTACTTACGCCCCGCCGCCAGCAGTTTGTCCAGCTCACCGCCGCTGGCAAAATGGGTTTTCATCACATCAGGCCAGGAGCCAAATTTATCTTCCACGCGGAACAGTTCGGTCTGCGGGAATTTATCTTTCAGTTTGTTCATCACGTCCGGGTTATTCACGCGGTAGTAGTAATCGGTAATGATGGTCTGCGCCTGCGGGCTGTACAGGTAGTTGAGATAGGCTTTTGCCGCTTTCTCGGTACCGTTGGCCTGGACGTTTTTATCCACCCACGCCACCGGGAACTCGGCCAGGATGTTGGTCTTCGGGATAACCACCTCAAAGCCCTGCGCTTCATACTGTTTGCGGATGTTATTCACTTCCGATTCGAAGCTGATCAGCACATCGCCCAGACCGCGCTCGGCGAAGGTCGTGGTAGCCCCGCGACCGCCGGTATCAAACACTTCGACGTTTTTCAGGAACTGGGTCATGAACTGCTCGGTTTTCGCTTTATCGCCGCCGTCAGCCTTGTCCGCCGCGCCCCACGCCGCTAAATAAGTGTAACGCGCGTTGCCGGAGGTTTTTGGGTTCGGGAAAATCAGCTTCACGTCGGAACGCACTAAGTCATTCCAGTCGTGGATATTCTTCGGGTTGCCTTTACGCACCAGGAAGCCCATGGTGGAGTAAAACGGCGAGCTGTTATTCGGCAGACGGCTTTGCCAGTCGGCGGGGATCAGCTTGCCTTTGTCGTGCAGAATCTGGACATCGGTCACCTGATTGTAGGTCACCACGTCGGCCTTCAGCCCTTGCAGAATCGCCAGCGCCTGTTTTGATGACCCGGCATGAGATTGTTTAATCGTCAGCTTATCGCCGCCGTTATCTTTCGCCCACTGCTGTTCGAACTGCGGGTTAAGGGCGGCAAACAGCTCGCGGGAAACATCGTAGGAACTGTTCAGCAATTCCGTCGCCTGCGCCTGCGCGACCAGCAGCACAGAAGCAGCCAGCGCCAGATATCCTTTTTTTAGTGATTTAACGGCCATTGCGCACCCTTATCAATATGATGATTTTCTGCTGATCATCATATTTATAACGGCTATGAAAGGAGTAACGGTTTTATATACCGTTTGGCGATTTGGAAGTCGAAAAGAGAATAAGGGAATGGCAAAGCTTATCTGAATCACGCATGCAGAACCGGAAAACGTTCGACTCCTGCCGGCCGCGCCGAACGGTCCCCTCTCCATGCGGGGAGAGGAATATTCAAAATCACTGACTATAATTTAATCGCAAGCTTATTATAACCCACTGATTAACAAGCCAATTTAACAGTTGTGCAATCCCAAGTGAATGCATACGATTTCAACGTAACAGCACCCACAACAACACCCGCTGTTATGCAAATTGTATGCACCGCTTATGCAAAAGGAGAAAGCAACGATGCGGTTAAATGATAGTGTGATCGGCGGACTACGCGCAAAAGATTCAGCTTACTACGTTTTCCGGGACGATGGTACAAGGGGAACCGGACGGTTAGGTATCAAAATTTTCCCTTCAGGACGTAAATCTTTCGTCTATCGTTTTCAGGCTGGCGGCAAACGTAAGTTTAAAACCCTGGGAGACTGGCCTCATTTCACGCTCGAACAGGCGACACAACGTTATGCTGAACTGGCAGGTATGGCGCACCAGGCGCGTTCTGACGCGATGGGTAAAAAAATGCGCACCGGAACACTGCGCGAGCTATTCGGGGCTTTCATAGCGTATAAATCTCGCTCAGGCCATCGCAGTCCGATTGGTCAATACGGCGCACTCCTTGAGCAATTAATTAAACTAAAACATTTTACAGGTGATGAATCAGCTAACGAGATTACATCAGTACAGATTACCCGCTGCATACAGCACTGGACAAAACAGGGTTTTATGTCAAGGCGAAAGAAGTAAGGAAAAAGCTTCATGCTCTGTACGAATATGGTGTCGTAGCTGATAACGATCCCATGAGCGATACAGTTTGTAATGGTGTGCAGTTTCAAATTACTCCTAATCCTGTCCGGAATGTTCAGAATATTGACGCCGGAACACCAGGTGAGCGTTATCTCGATTTCAAAGAATTGCGTTATTTGTTAAGCCTGCTTAATAATGAAAAGGATATTTTGCCACCAGATGTTCATAGTTTGATTGAGCTGGTTTTCTATACATGTGGACAACGTCCTTTTTGAGTTATGTCACTTACAAAAAAGCAGATATCTTCCGGAACAAAATAAAATCACTCTTGCTAAAGAGCTCTCGAAAACAGGAATTGAAACAGTAATCTATATCAGTAATAAAGCCAGAGAAATCCTGGACGAACAGGCAGCGCGATATCCTGAAAGCGATTTCTACTTTCCTAATGTTAACTATGTGGAACAATTAAAGATATACAAAAAGAAAATTAAAGGAAGTCCCGTTATCAGTGTTGAAAAACCAACAATTGGCCTTAACAGTGACGCATGGAAGAAGCATATGAATGATTTTACCAAGAAACATTTTGATAAGTCATTCACGATGCGGGATATACGCCGTACATTTAAAACTCTGGCTGGGATGCTGCATTTTACTGAAAACGAACGAGACATTGTAAATCAGCATGTAAACAAAACAATCAGTAAAAAGCACTATGATAAATATGATTATTTCATTGAGAAACGTGAAACAACTGAAAAATGGGTAAAAGCTTTAAATTTATTATTATCAATTGAGGGACTTAAAGAAATTGAAATGATAGTTGAGAACCAAAATTCTCTTTGAATCATTCGCATGATGATTATTAATTGAATATCAATTTACGGCCTGAATTTTAATGAAAAAATTCAGGCTTCTTTTATTATTAATGTGATCGTTGCCACGTTATTAAATTATATAAATATGTGATTTTGTACTTTCAATGAAAGGAGATGAGTCACGCATGTATTTTTTTCAGAAAGATAAAACCATCCATCAGTATATATGCCAACATAAACTATGGGTTCTAGGGCGTGTCGTTGATTTATATAACAGCAATGCAAATAAAGAAGAAAAAATGTTAGAGCCACTCTGGAGGAGATACCATGAAGGTTTAGAGGGGATCATGGTGTTTTTTTCACGAATAGAAGCGGCAATATACAGCATTCATCTGGAGAAAAAATTCGAGGAAAAATGGGTAGTTTATTCTTTGAATGAGCTAAATATTAAAGAAATGATGATACATAATCAGATTGTTAAAAACACTGACGATTATAATGTATTGCTTAGTGCAGGTTTTTGGGCAAATAAAGATAACCAACTATTGTATTCAGGTTATCATTTGGTACAGGTTACGATTCCAGTTACCTTTAATTCCAATGCTGTAGCAAATGAACAAGGTCATGCAATATTGCGAATAACTTCAAGCGTCATTGAACAATTTCAAAAACACTGGAAAGGAAGATATTCAAATTTCAAAGATTATACTGAATTTCTTGCAGGCTCGAATAAAAAAGTCATTCAAGAACAAGCCTTAACCGCATACAACAATTTAAACTTATCTGAATGTAATGGCATAAACGACTGTCAATATATTACCACCTGGCAAAATAATTGGATTTTTAATAATCCAGAAATTTTAAATTTGATTAAATGAGGATGTTATGGGTACTGGATTTTTTTTAGTTCGTGGTGATAAAACAACTTGTGGTGGTAGCATTATAGAGGGATGTGATAATCATTCTATACATGGTCAGGCTACAGCACGGATGGGTGATAAGTATATTTGTGGTAAAGATAAAAAAGTTTATCATATCGCAGGAGGCATTCCCAATTATTTTATTCATGGCGTTCAGGCAGCCGGGACTGCACATAGCAGGGGAACGTGTTCCTGCAAATGCTATTTTATAAATTCTTTTACTGATTGCATTTACGGATTTGAATCTGAAGCTATCAAAAGCACTGTGAAAACTACCCTGTCCACTTCACCGTTGCACTCGCGGCCTTTACCAGAATCATCACCAGCACCAAAGCCTGTAGCACCAGCTGTAGAACCTGCTGAAGCGCCTGAAGAGCCACAGAAAGAACGGGAACCTGTAGATGCAGGATTCTGTGTCCTGCCTTATGGCGCGACTCCCGCATCATATGAACCGTATCTTTTCACTACGCCGCCAGCGGGAACAAAAGAACTCTATTATCAACTGAATCCAGAAATGAAGAAAAAGCCTGGCTCAATATTAATCGTGGTCGATCCTGAAAAGCAGGAACCAGAACAGGTTGAGACGTTACAGCGAGCAAGAGACAGAATTGATGCTGCATTAGAACCTTTGACAATTCAGGAAGCAAAGTTATTGCATGATAACAGAGGATCCGTGGATGCTTTTTCCTACCAGCTATTTGGAGATAACTTAAGTATAGCTGGTGATGGATTAGGCTATATCAGTGAAATTGGAAAAAGTTATTATGAAGAAATTAATAGAATTCTAAAAGAAATTGAGGGTTTATATAAAAATACTTACACCCGCAATAACGGTGTTATTTCAGGTCAAGAGTTTTTTGGTCAACGAGCAAGATTATTCAAACAACTAGATCTGGTTTTAACTAGATTTTCTAAAGCTCAACTTAATTTAGGTGAATATCAGAGCATTAAAAGAGCATTAGGCTTATCAACTAGCTCTATAATGCATCGTTGGGATAGAACAGGTGTTGATAATATAGAAGGATATGCTACATATATTGAAAAATCCGCCAAGCTTATGAAGATCATGAAAAATGTGGGTTATGTAGGTATTGGTTTAGATTTTGCAAGTTACACTTCTAATGTCTATGATGCATGTTCGAAGGGTCGTGAAAGTAAATGCCGTAAGGCCGGTATCACAGAATATAGTAAATTTGGGGTTAAACAAGGCGCAAGTTACTTCGCGGGTACTGCTGGCGGATGGGCTGCACGTAGTGCCTGTATGTGGATATTAGGGTTAGCAACTACGGAAGTGGGTGCAATCGGCGCGGGTTTATGTCTTGTGACAGGTGTCGGGGCGGGAATGGGTGCAGCCAAAATGGTAGAGGGAAAAGCAGAAGACGTTGGTGAATGGTTCGGAGAGAATATCTTGTATGAAAAGCTTTTTAAATAATCATCCTAATTTAGGTATGTGGTTAATTGCAATTTCAGCATTTGGTATGTTCATTATATTTATTATGTCGATGATTAATACCATACCATATAAAAAAATCGTCAAACTATATATGGATAAATATACAAGACTGCCTATTACAGCAGCATTAGCAAAAGAAGCGAGCTTGATCGCTACTCCTGGGGCATATCATGCAAAAATAGGGTTTATTATGGGCTCGCTAATATTACCATATAATAAAATAACTAATCATGACATGACAAGAGAACAATATGATTATATTAACGGTTTGCCACTTAAATTAACAATAGGGTTTAGAATTGAAGCTTTTTTATGGGGGGTAATTGGTGCTGGAATGGTAGTGGGGTTTATATTGGAATTCTTTATCAAGTAAAAAAAAGGACTCTGTTGAGTCCCTGAGACCGATGACAAACTTGGTTTAGATATGGTGCTGCATTCTTGTCGGGTGGCGGCTGACGCCTTACCCGACCTACAAAACCATCAATATCATCAAGTTATGCACTCCCGTAGGCCCGGTAAGGCGCTAGCCGCCACCGGGCAATTCCAGAAAAGCGCACTTTGTCAGCAATCTGAAATCCCGCTATATAGCGCTGAGGGATCCCCATAAAACAGCGCTAATAAACCAGCACCATACTTCGGTAGGCTCTGGCGAGGTGGTTAAGAACGGTGCTCAGCACCGTTCGCCTTAATATGATCAATGCGTAAACGCATCGTAACTGAGCATATGCAACATATCCATGAAGTCGGTATGACATCAATGTAAAGTTTGTTTTTGCTCCCTGGCTTATTGTTTCTTATTAATAGATGCATGAATATGCATTCCCGTGAATGCATATGATTGTTGAGCGTAACAGCGCCCGTTACAGCACCCAATCAAAAACATTGATAGAGTTATTTGCTTTTATTCTTTTGTTTTATATAGACAATTTATCACTTTCCCGCTTCTCCGCCCTCTCCCCGCAGGAGAGGGTTTAGTGGAGATCTTACAGCGCCAGCAGTCTATCCAGCGAAGGCGCGAAGTAGTATCCGCCGGTCACCGGTTTGGTAAAACGCAGCATCGCATCGCGCTTACCGTCGGTATCGCCGAACATGCTCAGCAGCTGCTGTTCAATATTGTGCAGACGCGCGCAGTAGGCGCAAAAGTAGAGGCCGTGGGTCCCGCTGGCGGTACCGTACGGCAGGCTCTGACGCACAATCTTCAGCCCTTTACCTTCTTCTTTCAGATCCACGCGGCTCAGGTGAGAGGTATCCGGACGATCGTCGCCGTCAATCTCTTCGTTGGCTTCTTTGGTACGGCCGATCATCATCTCCTGATCGGGAACGCTCATGCGATTAAGCTGCTTGAGGTTGTGCTCCCAGCGCTGCACAAATACGTAGCTGCCGCCTGCATCGACGCCATCCTGAATCACCGCCACTTCACGGCGGGTCTCTTCCCCTGCCGGGTTTTCAGTACCGTCGACAAAGCCGCTCAGATCGCGCTCTTCAATCCAGCGAAAGCCGTGAATCTCTTCTTTGACATCAATCGCTGCGCCAAAAGCGGAGAGGGCCGCCTGAGCGACAGAAAAATTCAGCTCATGCTGCGCGGACAGAATGTGGATTAGCACATCATACTGGGTGGCCGGGGCCAGACCTTTGCCATAGGACGGGAAGTCTTTTAGCTCTTCAGCCCCGACGCCACCGCTTAGCTGACGCCAGACGTTATGGCCAAAAGCGACCACCGCCCCCAGCTTCGCTTCCGGGTATTTCGCCTGAAAGGTAGCTAACTTATCGGCAAACACCTTGCTGGCTTCGCGCAGGGCGTCAACATCGCCTTTGACATTTGCTTCAATCCAAATCGCCGCACGGCAATGTTCCGGCAAAATGCCGCTCTGAACCTGAGACATCGCTCCTCCTGAAATAGTACAACCACAACGCTGTGGCTTTTTAAGGCGCTATTGTACCCGCTTTTTCAGGACCCCGAATCACTTCAGATCAAATTAGCGACGCCAGATAATCTTGCTCACCTTCCAGTTTTTCAGCGTGTCGTCGGAGGGCATTAGCTCTTCAGGGCCGCTCCAGTTGCCGGTGAAGGCATAGCTGATATGCTGGCTACCCTCGGCCTTGCACTCCACCACGGCACCGTTATCGTTGCTGCCTTTCTGGCAGTTGCCAAACGCTTTGCTGTAGATATCGCTGAACGGGGTACCGATTTTCACGCCGCTGGCGGCTTTGATATTGCTATCGCGCACGTCGATGCGGCTAATAGTCCCGCTCTCGCCGTTGATGGTCAGCGCGACCTTGTCATCTTTTAACGCTTCGAAATAGCGCACAATATTGCCGTTAGCCGTTTTCATGCCGCTGCGCAGGCGGTAGCTGCTGCCGAGCGCGTCGCCGATCGCCTGCTCGCTTAGCGCCGTTGACGCCGTCAGGTTGCCTACGCCCTGTTCGCTCACCTCCATAGAGGAACCAAACCAGTTCCACGGATAAGCCGCCGACCAGTTCACCGAGCTCATCGTTGAGCAGCCGGTTAAAGCCAGCGGTAGTGCGCAGAGAAGTAAACGTAGCGATTTCATGACTGAGTGTCCTTTCTGATGTATTCAACGCAAGTTGGAGTACGCGATCGGCAAAAAGTGCCGTTAAACCTGTTCTTCGCGAAAACAGGCTTTCAGCCGACGGCTGCTTAACAGCCACCAGAGCGCGTAAAGATCCGCCGCCAGCAGGCCGATGGTCACCGCCGAAGGCGACTCGCCGCTCATCCACAACAGCGGTTGCCAGACCAACAGCAAGAGCTGGGAAAGCACCAGCAGCCAGCGCATCATGGGCCAGAGCCGGGGGAAGCGCTGACGATGCCCGCTAATGATAAACGCCAGCACCGCCGGAATGCCGGGGAGCAATCCCAGCCAAAAATTATCGTGGTCCGGATAAAACAGATTCAGCAGCGCGTCGCCCTGCTGGCGTGACGCGCCGGCCATCAGAAATAGCACCCACGTCCGCGCCTGAAGCAGCAGCACGCACCAAAAGAGAAACGGCAAACGCAGGCGGCCGTGGGTATCGAAATCGGCGGGGATAAACTCAGTATTCTTCATCTTCAATTAAGCGCTTGCCGAGGCACAGCACGTCTGAATGCTCATAGCCAAGGCGTTCGTACATCCCCTGCACCACGTCATTATCTTCGCGAACCATAATATTTATTTTCGGACAGCCGCGGGCGATCAGCTTTTTCTCCAGCCGATTAAGCAGCGCATTAGCAATACCGCGACCGCGATATTCAGGATGCACGCCAAGATAATAGGCAGACCCGCGATGCCCGTCATAACCGCCCATCACCGTGCCAACCACTTCACCGTTAACTTCGGCGACCAGAAACAGGCTGGCATCGTGGTTCAGCTTACGTTCAATATCCATTTCCGGATCGTTCCATGGGCGAAGGAGATCGCAACGCTCCCACAGGGTGATGACCTCTTCGAAATCTTGCTGGCGAAAAACGCGTATCTCCATGGTATTCCCCACCATTGACGGTTAAAAACAGAGATTATGGCGTGATTGTGCCCGATAGCCAATATCAGGCGCAATGAACCGCAAAAAATGGCATACTATGACTTTGTCATGTATTGAAATGAAAAGTAAAACAATTCTTATTTTGAATGGTCGTATCAGAAAAGACGATACGATATAACATTGGTTACCACTTGTTTGCAATTCAGGCCGAATGAGCACTTTTAAACCATTAAAAATACTTGCTTCGCGCCGCCAGGTGCTGAAAGCCGGGCTGGCAGCAATCACGCTTTCAGGGATCGCCTCACAGGCCAGCGCGAAAGAACAACAGCCATTGAAAACATCCAATGGGCACAGCAAACCCGCAGCGAAGAAAAAAGGCGCCAAACGCGTCGTGATGCTCGACCCGGGCCATGGCGGTATTGATACCGGCGCTATCGGCCATAACGGTTCAAAAGAGAAGCACGTCGTGCTGGCGATCGCTAAAAACGTGCGCAGCATTCTGCGCAGCAACGGCATCGATGCGCGCCTGACGCGCAGCGGCGATACCTTTATTCCGCTCTATGACCGGGTGGAGATCGCCCACCAGCACGGCGCCGATCTTTTTATGTCAATTCACGCCGATGGTTTCACCAACCCGAGCGCGGCCGGCGCCTCCGTTTTCGCCCTTTCCAACCGCGGCGCCAGTAGCGCCATGGCAAAGTATCTCTCGGACCGTGAAAACCGGGCGGATGAAGTGGCCGGCAAGAAAACGACGGATAAAGACCACCTATTGCAGCAAGTGCTGTTCGACCTGGTACAAACTGATACCATCAAAAACAGCCTGACGCTCGGTTCGCATATCCTGAAAAAGATCAAGCCGGTGCATAAGCTGCACAGCCGCAATACCGAGCAGGCGGCGTTTGTGGTGCTGAAATCGCCGTCGATTCCGTCGGTTCTGGTAGAAACCTCGTTTATTACCAATCCGAACGAAGAAAAACTGCTCGGCACCACCGCGTTCCGGCAGAAAATCGCCACGGCGATTGCCAACGGCATTATCAGCTATTTCCACTGGTTCGATAACCAGAAAGCCCATTCGAAGAGACGTTAATGAGACCCGATGCGCACCAGGTAAAAGCTTTCCTTCTCCAGCTCCAGGATGCTATCTGCCAAAAGCTCAGCGCCGTTGACGGCAGCGAATTCATCGAAGATAGCTGGCAGCGGGAAGGCGGCGGCGGCGGACGCAGCCGGGTGCTGCGCGATGGCGGTATCTTTGAGCAGGCTGGCGTTAACTTTTCGCACGTGCACGGCGAGGCGATGCCGGCCTCCGCAACCGCGCACCGCCCTGAGCTGGCGGGCCGCAGCTTTGAAGCGATGGGCGTCTCGCTGGTCGTGCACCCGCGCAGCCCCTATATCCCCACCAGCCACGCCAATGTGCGCTTCTTTATCGCGGAAAAACCGGGCGCCGAGCCGGTATGGTGGTTCGGCGGCGGCTTCGATTTAACCCCCTACTACGGCTTTGAAGAAGATGCCGTTCACTGGCATCGCACCGCCCGCGACCTGTGCCAGCCCTTCGGCGAAGAGGTTTATCCGCGCTATAAAAAGTGGTGCGACGACTACTTCTTCCTCAAGCATCGTAACGAGCAGCGCGGCATCGGCGGCCTGTTTTTCGATGATTTGAATACCCCGAACTTTGACCATTGTTTCGACTTTATGCAGGCGGTGGGCAATGGCTTCACCGATGCGTATCTGCCCATTGTCGAGCGGCGTAAAGAGAGGGTCTGGGGCGAGCGCGAGCGCGCTTTTCAGCTCTACCGCCGCGGGCGCTACGTGGAGTTCAACCTGGTGTGGGATCGCGGTACTCTGTTCGGCCTGCAAACCGGCGGCCGCACCGAATCCATTCTGATGTCGATGCCGCCGCTGGTGCGCTGGGAATACGACTACCAGCCGGAAGCGGGCAGCCCGGAAGCGGCGCTGAGCGAGTTTATTCAGGTGCGCGATTGGGTTTAACGTTACCTGATAGTGCGGTTCGCAGGCCAGATACGGCGCCGTTTTGCCTGATGGCGCTACGCTTATCAGGCCTGCGATGACGGCGCGAATCGCTATCCGCTAAATAGATCGTCATCACGCCCACTGCCGCATCCGCTGATGCAGCGTCAGCGACGGTTTCTCGGCGAACAGCTGCTGATAATCGGTAGCGAACTGGCCCAGGTGCCAGAATCCCCACTGCATCGCCGCATCCTTAACCGTCGTGCTCTGCGACCACGGGCTAATCAGCTCCCGGCGCACCGCGTTTAAACGAATGCGCTTCAGCCAGGCGTTCGGCCCGATCCCCAGAATGGCGTGAAAGGCGTTTTGCAGCGTACGGCGGCTGACGTGCAGCTGCTGACATAAATCGAGAACCGTCAGCGGCTCCGACATATTCTCCAGCACGTACTCCCGCGCCCGGGAAAGCAGACGCCGATAGCTCTGGTGGCTAATGCTCTCGGCGGTAATCATCGGCTGCGCCTCCTCCAGCATCGCCCCCATCGCCAGCAGGAGATTATCGCCCAACACCTTACGCACCGCGGGCTGATGAAGGTTCTCCGGATTCTCGCTAAACGTCGCCAGCGCCTGCTGCACAAAGCCCCACAGCGCCGCCTTGTGCTCCTCTTTGACCTCCAGCGCCGACTGGTTACGCAGCATATGCAGCACCCGCTCCGGGTGATGCAGGAAGCTGGCCTGGCGGGAAATGACATCCTCCGAGATCACTACGCCCAGAATGGTGTAATCATCCGGCGTGCTGAGCTCAAACTCGGTGCCGCCGGGTCGGGTGGCGATTTCGGCGCTGCCGAGACACTGTGAGCCAATAAACCCCTGCTCGCCGCGGGTTGCCGGAATACCGAACCAGAAGGAGTTCGGCCACACCAGGCAGGACTGACGCAGCGCCAGGCCGGTATATTCGCGAAAGACCTGAATATCATCGAGCAGGATTTCGGTAAATTCACCGTGAAATTTCCCCGGATGCAGCTGATCGTAAATCTGCTGCCAGGCGGTAATCGTCAGGGCATGTTCATAGACATCGGTGGTCCGCCGCTGATGGACGTTGTCCACCTCGACCATCGGCGTCAGTTTAACGTCTTCGGGTAATGCTTCATGATAAAGATGGTGCAGGTTGGCCGGTTTTTTCTTTTTCATGATCTGATAAACCGGGAGCGCTTTCGCGTTCCCGGCACCTCCGACTGGTTAATTTTTTAAGCGATAGCGACTACTGCGTTTACGCAACGCTCCGGTAGAAAAGAGCTGCTCCAGCGCCTTCCTGGCCTCTTCAAGCGACCAGCCGAAATGGGCGGCCACCTCCCCTGCCGTCATTCCCTGACGCGTCGAAGAGAGCAGCGTCAGCAAGGGTTCTGAGGATTCCACGACCACCGGCGGCTCCGGCGTTTGCGGCAGCCGTTGAAAACCGGCGATCAGCCGCTGGGTATCCTCTTCCGGGCGTCCAATCTCCCGACGGCTGATAACGCGCCCCGTACGCTGCGCCGCAGCGCTGCCGGCATCCAGCGCCGCCCGGCACGCCGCCAGGTCGCCTTCCACCACCAGCGTCAGCCTGCCGGGGTCAAGAACCTCATGGCTGAGCAGCCGCACGTTGGCCGCCTTCAGCATCGCATCCGCCGCGTCAACGGCGGCCACCATGCCGTCCACTTCCAGTAATCCCAGAGCGTTGATCATCGCTTCCCCCTTACGCGCGCTGGATTGGATGACGGGCAATATCCAGAACGGCATCGGTAAAGGCGTTACAGGCGGCTTTACAGGCGGCCTGGCTTCCCGTCAAAAAGGCGGCGGAATAGTTGGTTTCCGACGGCGGCGGCACGTAGGTCACCAGCTGCACGTCGGCCGATTTCATTGCCGCATCGATACCGAAGGTCGCCTCCAGCGGCGGCGCCACCAGATAAGCGATCGGATCGCCCAGCGCAATGCCGGAGGTAGACGAGAGATAAGAGCCGGTACGCGACACCACGTGCGCCAGAAACGCCGTATCTTCGGCATCGTTGGCCCACTGGAACGCGGCCCCAGTTTCGATATGCGCCACCATCGCATCCAGACCGGCGCGCACTTCCGCCGGGTTCGGGCCGCCCAGCATAATCAGCACTTCACCTGCGGTTGGCGAAGGGCCGTGGGCCGCGCCGGCGTAAAGAGAACGACCGTAGACTACTTCCACCATCGCCTGTTTTGTCGCTTCGTCAGCGGCAATATAAGTCACATCATCCGAATCCGCCGTGATGAGTCCGAGGCTACGTATATGCGGCGGTAATTTAAGCTCGCGGGCAAAGCCGTCATTCACTGAAGCAATCACGCGCATGGCCGTCACCGAAGGGCGAATTAAATCTAATGCAGGCATGATGCCTCCTTACCGAGTCATGTTGATGCCGGAAGCCTTCTGCTCCAGCATGCGTTTGGCCAAATCGACAATCACCGCCGCGGCTTCTACCGGGGGCGTGCCGCCCTGGTGAATATTGGAAATACAGGTCCTGTCCGCTTCGACGGTGGTCGCCACGCGCGGCGAATACACGGCGTAACAGGAGAGGCTTTCCGACTGCCCCAGCCCCGGACGTTCGCCTACCAGCAGGATGACCACCTTCGCGCCGAGAATTTCGCCAATCTGATCTTCAATTTTGACCCGCCCGTAGCGGACGAAGAACGGCGTACCGACCTTCAGTCCGGCCTGCTTCAGGCCCGACAGCAGCGGCGGCAGGATCTCTTCATAGTTGACGGTAATCGCGTCGGTAGAGAGGCCATCGGATACCACCACCTGAACGTCAGGATTCGCCACGCACTGCGCCTTCAGCGCGTCAATCGCCTCCGGACTCAGCCGACGGCCCATATCCGGGCGCGTCAGGTAGAGGTTTTTGTCGCTAATTTCGGAGCGCACCTCCAGCAATCCCTGGGTTTTCACCCACTCCTCCGGTACCTCTTTCAGCACCGTATCCTTGGAGCGCGAGTGGTCGGCGAGGAAGCGCAGCAGCGCGAGGGTGCGCGGACGCGGACCGGCGCGGCCGGTACACACGCGCGCCGCGGTGCTGCGCTTCAGTTCGGCCAGCACTTCCGCACGATGCGGCTGCTGCACGCCAATCCAGCCTTTCGCCTCTGGCGAACCTAAATCCAGCGCGCAGCTCTCCGCGGCGACCTCGCACCGGCTGGCGCATTTCGTCACCGTCGCCTCAGGCGCTGCTGCTGCCGTCTGCGGTTGTCCCATTGACGCCATCACGCTACGTACAATTTCTTCAATTTGCTTTTGATCCATCATGTGTCATCCCCGCGTCATCAAAAGAACAGTGACGGATCGCCCGCCCGTTGGGTCAGACGACCGTTTGCCATAATGCCCATGGTTTCCAGCCAGCGTTCGAACTCCGGCGACGGCCGTAGATTCAGCAGCTGACGGACGGTAGCGGTATCGTGAAACGCGGTGGTCTGATAGTTGAGCATGATGTCGTCGCCGAGCGGCATGCCCATGATGTAGTTGCAGCCGGCGGTGGCGAGCAGAATCATCAGGTTTTCATTGAGGTTCTGGTCGGCGTCGGCATGGTTGGTGTAGCAGCAGTCGCAGCCCATCGAGATGCCGCTCAGCTTGCCCATAAAGTGATCTTCAAGACCGGCGCGAATAATCTGCCGATCGTTATAGAGGTACTCCGGCCCGATAAAGCCCACCACGGTATTGACGAGGAACGGATCGTAGTGCCGCGCCAGGCCATAGTTACGTGCTTCCATCGTCACCTGGTCCGCCCCGAAGTTCGCCCCGGCGGAAAGCGCCGAGCCCTGTCCGGTTTCAAAATAGAGGCAGTTTTCCCCGGCGATCCGGTTAAACTCGGCGCCGACCGCCCGCGCTTCATCGAGCATCGCCAGCTCCACGCCGAACTCTTTTAGCCCCTTTTCGCTGCCGCAGATGCTCTGGAAAATAAGCCCCCCCGGCGCGCCGCGACGGATCGCTTCAATCTGGGTGGTGACGTGCGCCAGCACGCAGCCCTGGGTCGGGATATTAAACTTGTCGATAACGCCGTAGACGGTATCGAGGACGCGGGTCAGGTTTTCTACGTCATCGGTTACCGGGTTAACGCCGATCACCGCATCGCCCGCGCCGAACGAGAGCCCCTCGTAGATTTGCGCGGCAATGCTCTGCACGTCATCGCGGGTATCGTTCGGCTGCAGGCGGCAGCTAAAGGTGCCCGGCAGGCCGATGGTGGTGTTGGCTTTTTTAATCACCGGCATTTTCTTCGCGCCGTAGATCAGGTCGGCGTTGGAGCAGACCTTCGCCACCGCCGCCACCACTTCTGAGGTCAGCCCTTTGCGCACAAACGCGATGTCATCGCTGGTGACCTCATCGTTAAGCACGTATTCGCGCAGGTCGCTGATGGTCCAGTTTTTAATCCGCTGATAGGCGGTTTCGTTGACGTCATCCTGAATCAGGCGCGTCACGCAGTCCTCTTCATAAGGAATCACCGGATTGTTACGAATATCGGCGACCGTCATATCGGAGAGCACCTGCTTCGCCGCCACGCGCTGCTGCGAACTTTCCGCCGCCACCCCCGCCAGCACATCCCCCGAACGCAGTTCGTTGGCTTTAGCCAGCACCTCTTTTACATCCTTAAACTGATAAACATTGCCGAACAATGTGGTCTTTAGTTTCATAAGTCGTTCCCTCAGGAAGGAAATGCGAGTGATTTCACCGTCACCGGCACAACCGATCCGCCAAAAAGAGGCGTACCAATGTCGATATAGTCCCCCGCCCGTACGCTCACCTCATCGATGACCGCCAGCGGGAGTTGTTGCAGCTGCGGGCGCAGCAGCATGCCCAGCGCTTTGCCAAAGTCCTGCTCGGCCACCACCAGCAGGGGATGCGGGTTGGGAAAGCGCGCGACAAAAGCCAGCAGCGCGTCAATCACCACCAGCAGGGCGGCGTAGCGCACCGGCAACGAAGCAGGAAGCGCCAGCACGTAAGCATCCGATCCCGGATCCAGGTCGAGCTGCATCAGCGCCTGCTGCCAGGCGCTCAGCAGATCGGCTTCATCAAGCGGGATCGCCACCGGCAGATTGCGCAGCGGGAGCTGAACCCCCTCCAGCCAGATGGTGCTGCCGGAAAGAGAGAGCGTATGCGCGCCGGCGCCAATCACCGTGGCGCGCACGGTTTGCGCCGGGAACTGCACGTTCATCTCCCGCAGCCGCGGATGTTCATGCAGCGCCGTGGCCAACAGTGGCCCAATATCAGAAAAACAGAACGGATCCGCGGGCTGGTTGCGGTAGCACTCGCCCACTCCGCCGGAAAGGGTTATCACCTCGGGTACCGCGCCTGCGGGCAGCAGGCCGGTTTGCATCAGCCGTTGCGCCAGCGGAGAGAGCGTGCCGTCGATAACTTCGACGATCAGCTCCGCCATCCGGCGCGCCACCTGCGCCAGCTGCCCGGCGGTCAGCGCCAGCGCGCGGGTGCCGGGGCCAAAAACCGCATCGACAATTATCTGTCCCGGCTGATGCGCATGGACCACGTGCCCCTGAGCGTCGGTTTCCAGCAGGCGCCCGCCGACGTTGAGGCAGGCGGTACCGCTGACTTTGCCGGCATCAAACAGGGCATAGTTCGCGGTGCCGCCGCCGATATCGATATTGAGCACCCGACACAGGCGCTGTTCGGACAGGGTCTGCGCGCCGGCGCCGTGACCGGCAATCACCGACTCCAGATGCGGCCCGGCGCTGGCCACCACAAAGTCGCCGAGCGACTGCGAGAGCGCCATCACCGCCGGGCGAGCGTTACGGGTTTTCGCACTTTCGCCGGTGATAATGATCGCCCCGGAGTCCACCGATTCGGGGGCAACCCCGGCGGCCTGGTACTGCGCCAGAATCAGCGCCTTGAGTTCGGTCTCCTTCAGACCGCCCTGCTTATCAACCGGGGTAAAGAAGACCGGGCTTTGCCAGCTAATTTCGCGTTTGATGAATTCGTAGCGCGGCACCTGCGACACCGCCGCACGGTTAACCAGCTCAAGGCGGGAGAAGATCACCTGAGTGGTGGTGGTGCCGATATCGATACCGACGCTCAGCAGCTGGCGAGTTTTCACGATTGCGCCTCCGCTTCGGTTTTCGCCGCCGCCGGTGCGTTTTCATCTTTCGGCACCAGCAGCATCGCTACGCCAATGGCGGTGACGCCGCCGATCAGCTTGCCGACGATCATCGGGAAGATCATGGCGTTCATGTTGGCGGCGGCGAAGCCTAAGTGGTCGCCCAGCGCGAAAGCGGCGGAGACGGAGAACGCGCAGTTGATGACTTTGCCGCGGGTATCCATCTGCTTCATCATGCCGAACATCGGGATGTTGTTGGCCAGCGTCGCTACCATCCCGCCGGCAGCCATATTGTTGATTTTCAGCAGATTACCGACGCGCATCAGCGGCTTTTCAAACCAGCGGGTCAGCAGCAGCACCATCGGATAAGCGCCGAGCAGCACGCAGGAGATCGAGCCAATGACTTCAATGGCGCGCATCACCTCGCCGGGCTGGTCGCCGGGAGCCATAAAGATCGGGTCGAGCCCCGGGATCAGATCCCAGCCGAGCAGGAACTTGATGACCGCCGCGGCCAGGCCGATGGTGATCAGCGCCACCAGAAATTTGGCGAAGATCTGGAAGCCGTTGATCATTTTTTCCGGAATAAACTTCAGCCCCAGCGCCACCAGCACCGCGACGATAAGCACCGGGATCATATTCATCAGGATCAGCGCGAAGGTGAACTCCACCGGCTGTCCGTTAATCTCCACGCCGGAGTACATGGCCACCAGGCCGCCGGCGATGCAGCCGATTGGAATCGTGACGATCCCGGCCAGCACGCCCAGCGCCAGGTAGCGGCGGTCGGAGGGCTCGATGATGCCGAGCGCGACCGGAATGGAGAACACCAGCGTCGGCCCCATCATCGCCCCGAGGATCAGGCCGGAATAGAGCCACGCCGCCACGTCGCCGCCCGCCAGCTCTTTAGCGAGGAAGAAGCCGCCCATATCGCAGGCCAGCAGCGTTCCGGCGAACATCGACGGGTTGGCGCCGAGCATTTCATACAGCGGAATTATCACCGGCCCGAGCAGGTGCGCCAGTACCGGCGCCAGCGCGGTCATCCCGACCATCGCCAGGCCCAGCGCGCCCATCGCCATAAACCCCTCTTCGAACTGGCCGCCGGATCCTTCGATGCTTTTGCCAAACTTGCCGAGAAAGCGCGCCGAGCCGCCAAACTGCGACAGGATCCTGTCCACGGCGGCAATCAGCATAAAGAACATCATGATGTACATGATGATTTCGTTAATTCCCATAGCCTTTACTCCCTGTCATTTATGATTTGTAGATACTGTGAACGCCGGGGCATTAACCGCGCTCCGGGGGCTTTCCCGGGTCGCGGCGTGAACGCCTTACCCGGGCTACGGAATAGCAGACGGCTGCGATCCTGTAGCCCGGCTAAGCGCAGCGCGAGCCGGGACAGCCACACGCCTCCGGGAAAATGGCCGCATCAGCGCGCCGCCGCGTACAGATCGATAATCTGCTCCCGGGTGGCGGTGCGTGGATTGGTGCGCAGACAAATGTCCTCCTGCGCCGCCTGCGCCCATGCGCTGAAATGTTCGGGCTTCGCCCCGGCGTCAGAGAGTCGTTTGCTCAGGCCGACTTCGGCGATCAGCGCCTCAACGGCGGCGATAGCCTCGTGGTCGTCGGTTTTTTTAGCGGTCAGCGCCCGGCCGATCTGGCTGAAACGCTCGCGGCATACCATGCGGTTAAACCGCATTACCGTCGGCAGCAGCATGGCGTTGGCCTGCCCGTGTGGAATATGCAGCGCCGCGCCGGGCTGATGCGCCATCGCATGACACAAACCCAGACCCGCGCTGGAAAAGGCCATTCCCGCCATACAGGAAGCCAGCAGCATGCTTTCGCGGGCGGCGAGGTCGTGGCCGTAGCCCACGGCCTTCGGCAGCGCCTGGCCGATCATCGCTATCGCGCCAAGCGCCAGGCTATCGGTAAAGGGCGTCGCGTTGAGCGCGCTGTACGCCTCAACGGCGTGGGTCAGCGCGTCAATCCCGGTCATCGCCGTCACCGGCGGCGGAACGCCTTCGGTCAGGGCGGCGTCGAGAATCGCCACGTCGGGCATGAGCGAGGCGTGCGCCAGCACCTGCTTGCGCCCGCTGACCGCATCGATAATCACCGTCACGTTGGTGGTTTCCGAGCCGGTTCCGGCGGTGGTCGGCACCGCAATGAGCGGCAGACGCGGGCGCAGTACGCTGCTTTCCGTCATCGCGCTGAGCGTCTGCTCCGGGTTAGTGACCAACAGCGCGACCGCTTTCGCCGCGTCAAGCACCGAACCGCCGCCAAAGGCCACCACGCCGTCGCACTTCGATTCGCGCAGCTGCGCCACCGCCGCGCAGACGTCGGTAATGCACGGCTCTCCCGGCGGACAGGGCCAGACGGTCATCGCCACCCCCTTCATCGCCAGGCTGCGCGCAAGCCCGGCGGTCATTCCCGCCTGATGCAGGAAACTGTCGACCATCACCAGCAGATGGCTTACGCCTCGCGCTTGCGCTTCCTGACCGCAGGCGCTCAGCGCGCCGAGGCCGCACAGCGTCACCGGCGGCACGCTGAAGGTTTTCACCCGCTGCAGATTCAGGGTATCGAATGCCTGAAAGAGCGCCGTCTGCAGTTCAGCTTGCATAGATTCCCTCCGCTTTCTCTCTCCCGCTGTTGGCTATCGCCAGCGGGGTCATAAACAGGCTGTGCTGCGGTAAATGCACCCGTAATTCCGGGAAGCGCTTGCGAAACAGCGCGTCCACGCCCGGCTGCATACAGGAGCCGCCCGCCAGCCATAAATCAGCAATGCCCTGGCCTTCGATATGGTGAGCAACAATCTCGGCCATCTTTTCGTATACCGGCTTCACCACCGGCCAGATCTCCTGGGCGTTGCTGCGCTTGTACTGCTCCGCCTCTTCCAGCGGGATGCGGCGGTTACCGGCGAGGGTCAGGGAGATATGGTGACCGCCGGTCGCTTCATCGGCGGAGTACGTCACCTCGCCCCGTTTGACGATAGCGATCCCGGTGGTGCCGCCGCCGATATCCACCACGCCCGCGTTGTCGAGCTGTAGCAGATCCGCCACCGCGGTCGGTTCATCCAGCACGTGGCTAACTTCCAGTCCGGCAGATTCGAGTACGTTGATCGAAATACGCGGGTCGGTGCCCGGCGGAAACGAGGTCGCCGCGTGGCTGAAGCGACAGCCAAGCTGCTGTTCGAGCGTATCGAGATGGCGGCGCACGATGGTGACGGCGCCGAAGAAATCCCAGACGATGCCGTCACGCACGACGTCAGCCCAGTCCAGACACACCGCCACCGGCTGCCCTTCGCTGTCGACAACCATCGACACCACGTCGCAGGTGCCTAAATCCACGCCCAGCCACAGCGGTGATTCACTGGCGGCAGGCGTCTGATTACACAGGGCGGCCGCTTTTTGCAGTCTGGGGGTGAGCCAACGTTGTTCGTCGTGTGCCATGAGTCATCCCTTATACAATTCGGAAGGCATCCACCAGCACGCAGCGCCGCAGGCGAACGAAGGTGCGCGCGCTGGTCACCCCCTCCCCGGTTGGCGTAGTGATGGTCATGGTGGTCCAGCCCTCTCCGCCCAGCCCGAGCCCGGCGATGCACGGCCCGTTTTTAACGAAAATGCTGGTATCAATGGCGTTCGCCATCTGATTCATGTTGTCGATATTGCGCGAGTGCATCGCCGCCGTATGGTGGCAGCCGCCCTCCAGCTGCACCGCCAGCGCGATAGCGTCATCGACGCTGGCCACCCGTACGACAGGGAGCACCGGCATCATCAGTTCCGTCACGGCAAATGGATGGCTGGCCGGGGTTTCCACGAACAGCAGGCGCGTCTGCGGCGGCACGTTCAGGCCGATGGCGGCGGCAATCTTGCTCGCGTCACGTCCCACCCAGTCACGGCTGACCGTACCTTTACCGCGCTCATCGATATTCTTCAGCAGCACCGGCTGAAGCTGCTCGGCCTGGGCCGCGCTGAGCTTCACCGCCTGCTGGCCTTCCATCAGGCGCATCAGCTCGTCGGCGACGCTATCGACCACAATCAGCACCTTTTCGTCGGCGCAGATGATGTTGTTATCAAACGAGGCGCCTTTGACGATGGACCGCGCGGCGCGCGCCAGGTCGGCCGTTTCGTCGACCACTACCGGCGGGTTACCGGCGCCGGCGGCAATCAGACGTTTATTGGTATGCTTGCGCGCGGACTCCACCACCGCTTCACCGCCGGTGACCACCAGCAGGCCAATACCGGGGTACTTAAACAGCCGCTGGGCCGTTTCGATGTCCGGGTTCGCCACGGTGACCAGCAGATTGGCCGGACCGCCCGCGGCAATCACCGCCTGGTTGAGCAGCATAATCGCCCGCTGGGAAACCCTTTTCGCCGCCGGATGCGGGGCGAACACCACGCTATTGCCCGCGGCAATCAGGCTGATGGCGTTATTAATTACCGTCGCCGCCGGGTTGGTGGAGGGGGTGACCGAGGCCACCACGCCCCAGGGCGCGTTTTCAATCAGCGTCAGGCCGTTATCGCCGGTGAGCACCTGCGGAGAGAGGCACTCCACGCCCGGCGTGCCGCGCGCCTGGGCCACGTTTTTGGCAAATTTATCTTCAACGCGACCCATGCCGGTTTCGCTGACGGCAAGCTCCGCTAATTCTCTGGCATGTTTTTCGCCCGCCTCACGGATGGCGTGAATCGCCAGCTGGCGCATCGCCACGCTTTTCAGCCCCTGCTGGGCCACCTTTGCCGCCGCGACGGCGTCATCCAGGGAGGCAAAGACGCCCATCTCATGAACGGCGTCGTCCGGCTGGCTGCTGGCCGTCATTTTCAGCAGTACCGCTTTCACCACCTGTTCAATATCCTGTTGATTCATGATGTTCAGTCCTATTTATGGAAAATCACCTGACCGCCGGCCACCGCTTCATCGACGATACCGATGACGCACAAATCGACAGGAGACGCCTCGCTGCGGTGTGCCTGTCGCGCCGAGCTTCCGCTCACCAGCAGCACCCATTCGCCGGGCCCCGCGCCGATGCTGTCGATGGCGACGGCGCACTGCCCGTCGGGCTTGCCCGCGGCATCAATCATCTCCACCATCAGCAGCTTGTCGTGCGCCAGCCCCTGATGGCGGACGGTGCAGACAATCTGTCCCGTGACGACTGCCAGTTTCATACCGCCTCCCTGAATTGCGTGGTAAGTCGTGGGCCGGATAAGCGCAGCGCCATCAGGCAATGGCGCGCGTTAATGCCGGAGGGCAACGCTGGCGCGTCTTATCCGGCCCGACCATCAGATGTTGCTGTCGCCTTTAAAACTGATGGGGAACACCTCCTCCAGATCGCCGTGCGGACGCGGAATCACGTGCACCGAGACCAGTTCGCCGATGCGCTGCGCCGCAGCGGCGCCGGCATCGGTAGCGGCTTTGCAGGCCGCCACGTCGCCGCGCACCATCGCGGTCACCAGACCGCCGCCAATCTGCTTCACGCCAACCAGCTTCACGCGCGCGGCTTTCACCATCGCATCAGAGGCCTCAATCAGCGCAACCAGGCCCCGGGTTTCAATCATTCCTAATGCTTCCATTGTGTTTTCCTCTTACTTAAGGGGGTCCAGAACGGGACCGTTCATTCAACCTGCGTGGGTAAGCGGCACTCGCCGCTTACGTCACTCCGGCGCGGCACGGCTGCCACTAACGCCAGTTCGATAATTTCCTGCACGCTACAGCCTCGGGAGAGGTCGTGGAGCGGTGCGGCCAGCCCCTGAATCAGCGGCCCGACCGCACGATAGCCGCCCAGGCGCTGGGCGATTTTGTAGCCGATGTTGCCGGCTTCCAGCGACGGAAAAACCATCACGTTGGCCCGCCCCTGCAGCGGACTGGCGGGCGCTTTTTGCGCGGCGACCTCCGGCACGAAGGCGGCGTCAAACTGCAGTTCGCCATCCACCATCAGCTGTGGAGCGCGCTGACGTACGATCTCTGTGGCCTGCTGTACGTTGGCGACGTTGGGATGACGGGCGCTGCCGCTGCTGGAAAACGACAGCATCGCCACCCGCGGCTCCTCGCCGGTAATGGCCTGCCATGTCTCCGCGCTGGCGATGGCGATATCCGCCAGCTGCGCCGCCGTCGGCTGCGGCACCACGCTGCAGTCGGCAAATCCCAGCGCCGGTCCGACGTACTGCGGCAGCATCAGAAAGATCGACGACAGCGTTTTGCAGCCAGGCTGAAGGCCAATAATGCGTAATCCGGCGCGCAGCACGTTCGCCGTCGAGGAGAGATTGCCGGCAATACACACGTCGGCCTTCCCGGCGCTGACCATGGCGGCGGCGAACATCAGCGGGTCGTTGAGTTTTTCCTCCGCGTCCGGCGGCGTTTTTTCTCCGGCGCGGGCAAGCCAGCGCCGGGCAAACGCTTCGCGCATTTGCCGGTTGCTGTGCGGGTCGACGATCTGCATACCGTCCATCGGCAGGCGGTGGCTGAGGGCGAACTGGCGCAGGGCAAAAGGGCTGGCGATCAAAATCGGCTTTGCCAGCCCCTGCTGCTGGAGGTAGTGCGCCGCTTTGAGGACGCGGATATCCAGCGCGTCCGCAAACACCACCCGGGCGGGCGAACGTAAAGCCAGTTGACGGGCGCGTTGAATAATCATTGCTCCCCTCCCAGACGCTGTTGGATCTGACTGACGGTTAGCGGATGTTTCGCCACGCTTAAAATCATCATCACGTAGACGGTGCTGGAGAGGCGGTTGAGCGCCTGCAGAATGTCCGGACGTAAGACCTCAAAACTGCGGGTAATAAAGACCTGCGCGGCGACCGTTTCCGTTTCGCGTATTTTGCTGCGCAGCAGATTGAGCAGCGCGGCATCGCGGCCGTGGCCGGCTTCCGGCACCAGATGATCGTGGTCGAGATAGCGCAGCGGCTGGTGGGAAAGGCGATGCAGTTCATCCTCGTTCAGCCCGACGATAGACTGCGCCGCCAGCGGTTCACCCACGGCGTCGGCGCGCATAATATTGCCCAGGCGCGAGCGGATATCCGCCAGCCAGGGCTGCCAGGGCTCCGCCAGTTCGATTTGCAGCCATACCGCCAGGGCGATGGTGGCGTCGAGGGCGGCGCGAAAGCCCAGCCGCGGATCGCTTTTGGCGACCATTTTCTCCGCCGTCAGATGGGTCAGGGTGTCCGGTTTTTTGTCTACCGGCTGGCGGCACAGCTCGCAGCAGGCCTGCGGATGCGTACCGCTGCTGGTTAAACCGTGTACCGGCTGCGGCTGCTGCGCGTCGTCATCGACAAACAGGCTGCCCTGCTCGTCGAGAAACTTAATGCGCAGACGGCGGCTTTCCAGCAGCTCCCGGGCCGAAGGCGTCAGACGGGCGTCGGCGGGCAGATGAATTTCTGCCCCTTCGCTGAGCGTATGGTTCGCTCTGAGCCAGGCTTCGGTAATAAAATCTTTCATAGCGATTGCCAGTTCGCAGGCCAGGCGACGTACAGGAAGCGCACGGTCGACGGCGTGCCGAATTCAATGCTCGAACCTTTCGGGATAAACATCACGTCCCCGGCTTTGGCCACCATGGTTTCACCTTCATGGCGCACGTGGAGTTCGCCCTCCAGCACCATGTCGACCTCGTCATAGTTCAGCGTCCAGGGGAAGAAGGCGTTTTCCCACTGCATAAACCCGGCGGCCATGCTGCTGCCGTCCTGCTCGGTGACCAAATCCGTTAAGCCGACGCGGTGCGGTTCGGCGCCGTCGAAGCGGCCGAATTTCACGCTGCTGCCGTCAATGACCTTTACGCCGCCTTTACCGGTGACCGCCTTAAAGCTGGGCTGCATAGCGTCCATCCCCAGCGACTGCTTCTCCTTCATCACTTTTTCCATCAGCTGCGCCACCAGGCTTTCGGTAAACTGCCCTTCCGGCAGCTGCGCGATAATGGTTTCGCGAATGCGCTGGCTTTCGGTTTTTTCCTCTGCCGCCGGGACTGCCGGCTCTGGCGCGGATTCATCCCACTCCTGGATGGCGACGCCCAGCAGCTCCGCGACTTCGCGGGCTTCCGGGGTGATGATGCTGGCGCGCAGCACAACCGATATTTCCTCTTCGCCTCGCGCGTGGGCCGCACGAATATCGTTAGCTGTGATAAGTTTCTTCACCTGCCCCTTCCTCCTTTTGGCTGAGCTCACTCAGGTAATTCACCAGATGCTCTACGCTTTGCGGGTCGTGAGCGTTGAGTTCGAAAATCGGCTCCTGAAACCCCATCCCGTACAGCAGTTGCCGCACCGCGGCGACGTCGGCGTCCGGCATATCCGTTTTGCTGATCGCGGCGATATGTCGTTTATTCGCGCCAATATCCAGTAGCCCGGCGGGTAAGCGACTTTCGGTATCATTTGCCGCGTGGACATAAATCAACGTATCGACATCCTGCAGCGTGGTAATTAATGCGTGGTACCAGCGCGGATGACTGAAATATTCCCCCGGGGTGTCAATATCGCCTTTCTCGTTAAATTCCACGGCCTGCGTTTTTCTCGCGAGGGAATAATTCCCCTGCAACGCATTAAATAGCGTTGTTTTTCCCGCACCCACCGTACCGACAAATGCAATACGTTTCATTGCCGCCTCTAATTAGCTTTTGGTTAACTCGCAGAGGGTGTAATTTAATAATCGGCCAAGCCCGCTCACCGTCTGCAGCAGCGCCTCTTCTACCGCGCCGACCGAGCCATAAATCACCAGCGCGCCGCTAAACCGGTCGAGAAAACCGATATGCACATCGGCGGCCTTCATCGCTAAATCACCGGCGATCATGGCGGTTTCTCCAGGGGTTAAGGTCATAATGCCGATAGCGCCAGATTCGGGAACGCCGATCTTTTTCGCCAGTTCTGCCCCCGGGTGCGCAATCAGATGCGCCAGCGTCACCTGCTTGCCGGGTACAAATTCCTGAATGATGCGTTCTTTATCCATGGCTCACCGCTCCGCTAAAACTTGCGCTTATCGTGACAAGTTTCCGCTGGAGTAAATAACAAAATTCGGCAAGTTGATTTGAAAGGTGAGATAGATCACTTTTAAACAGAAATAAAAAAGCGCGGGAGAATTCCCGCGCCTGAAATAATTAAATGAAAATTACAGCGGCTGAGTTTGCGCTTCAACAACCGCCAGCGCGACCATATTCACGATACGCCGTACCGAAGCAATTGGCGTCAGGATATGCACCGGCTTTGCGACGCCCATCAGCACCGGTCCGACGGTGACGCCTTCAGAGCTGGAGACGCGAAGTAAGTTGTAACTAATACGCGCCGCTTCCATATTCGGCATCACCAGAATATTGGCCGAACCTTTCAGCGGGCTGTCCGGCATCCGCTCATTACGAATGCTTTCCACCAGCGCGGCATCGCCGTGCATTTCGCCATCGATCATCAGCTCCGGCGCCTGCGCCTTCACCAGCTCCAGCGCCTGACGCATTTTGCTGGCGGACGGGCAGTCCGAGGAACCAAAGTTCGAGTGCGACAGCAGCGCCACCCGCGGTTCAATCCCGAATCGACGAACGGTTTCTGCCGCCATCAGGGTGATCTCAGCAATTTGCTCCGGCGAGGGATCGTGGTTGACGTAGGTGTCGGCGATAAAGGTGTTGCCGCTCGGCAGCAGCAGCGCGTTCATCGCCCCGGCCGCATGAACCCCTTCGCGGTAGCCAAACAGCGGCTGAATGACGCTGTAGTGCTCGTGATAGTCACCGATGGTGCCGCAGATCATCGCATCGGCTTCGCCGCGCTGCACCATGATCGCGCCAATGACCGTAGTGTTGCTGATCACCGCCCGCTGCGCCTGCTCCTGGGTGATCCCGCGGCGCTTCATCAGGGTGTAATATTCATTCCAGTACTCTTTGAAGCGCGGATCGGATTCGTTATTGACGATCTCAAAATCAACCCCGGCTTTGATCTGCAGTCCCAGCTTCTGGATGCGCATCTCAATGACGCCGGGACGACCGATCAGAATCGGTTTCGCCAGCCCAAGGGAGACCAGCTCCTGAGTCGCGTGCAGTACGCGGGTATCTTCGCCTTCCGCCAGTACCACCCGCTTCGGCTCTTTGCGCGCCTGCGAGAAAATCGGCTTCATAAACAGGTTCGTTTTGTAGACGAACTCGCTGAGCTTCTCGATGTACGCATCAAAATCGGCGATCGGGCGGGTCGCGACGCCGGAGTCCATCGCCGCTTTCGCTACTGCCGGAGCAATCTTGACGATCAGCCGCGGGTCGAACGGCTTCGGAATGATATATTCCGCGCCGAAGCTCAGATCCTGATCGCCGTAGGCGGAGGCCACCACTTCGCTCTGTTCAGCGTGCGCCAGCTCGGCAATCGCGTGCACCGCCGCCAGCTTCATCTCTTCGTTAATCGCCGTTGCGCCGACGTCCAGCGCGCCGCGGAAGATGAACGGGAAGCACAGCACGTTGTTCACCTGGTTCGGATAGTCGGAGCGGCCGGTACAAATAATGGCGTCGGAGCGCACCTCTTTCGCCAGCGGCGGCAGAATCTCCGGCTCCGGGTTAGCCAGCGCCAGAATCATCGGCGCGCGGGCCATTTTCTTCACCATCTCCTGAGTCAGCACTTTCGGGCCCGAGCAGCCGAGGAAAATGTCCGCTCCGTCAATCACGTCATCCAGCGTGCGTTTGCCGCTGTCTTCAACCGCATAGGCCGCTTTCGTCTCCGCCATATTCGGCTCGCGGCCCTTATAGATAACGCCTTTCGAGTCGCAGACCACGATGTTGTGTTTCTGCATCCCCAGCGCCACCAGCAGGTTCATACAGGCAATCGCCGCCGCGCCCGCGCCGGAGACCACCATCCGCACGTCGGAGATGTTTTTCTCCACCACCCGCAGACCGTTAAGAATCGCCGCGGTACTGATAATCGCTGTCCCGTGCTGATCGTCATGGAAAACCGGAATATTCATGCGCTCGCGCAGCTTTTGCTCGATGTAGAAGCACTCCGGCGCTTTGATATCTTCAAGGTTGATACCGCCGAAGGTCGGCTCCAGCGCCGCGACGACGTTGATAAATTTGTCCGGGTCCAGTTCATCGACTTCAATATCGAACACATCGATACCAGCGAATTTTTTAAACAGAACGCCTTTGCCTTCCATCACCGGCTTACCGGCCAGCGCGCCGATATTGCCCAGCCCCAGAACGGCCGTGCCGTTGGAGACCACCGCCACAAGGTTGCCGCGCGCGGTATATTTATAGGCTGCCAGCGGATCCTTCTCGATTTCCAGACAGGGCGCGGCGACGCCCGGCGAGTAGGCCAGGGCCAGATCGCGTTGGGTAGCCAGCGGTTTTGTCGGGGAGACCTGGATTTTTCCGGGGACCGGGAATTCGTGGAAATCAAGGGCGCTTTGTTTTAACTGCTCATCCATTTTATCGTTCCTTTCACGTATCGATCGTAGGGGGTGAAACGTTATCGCGTACCTGGTGTTCACCCTAAAGGGCCACCTAGTATCTCGCCTGACGGCTTCGTAAACTTTGAACACCGCCAAACTCTCGCCATAACAAAGTTATATTTGTTATCGATTTATATTGTTTATGTAACTTAGTTTCAGAAGCAAGGATAGCCCCGTCTGCTATGCTTTTTAGTTATGCAACTCATCACCCTCTCTATCCTAATCCAATAAAAACTCATGTAACCTATTGTTTCAGGAGCACATTATGTCCCGTAGAGAACTAGCCAACGCCATCCGCGCCCTGAGTATGGATGCAGTCCAGAAAGCCAACTCCGGCCACCCCGGCGCGCCAATGGGTATGGCCGATATCGCCGAGGTGCTATGGAACGATTTCCTCAAGCACAATCCTGAAAACCCGCAATGGTACGATCGCGACCGCTTTATTCTCTCCAACGGCCACGCGTCGATGCTGCTCTACAGCCTGCTGCATCTGACGGGCTATGACCTGCCCATCGAAGAGATAAAAAACTTCCGTCAGCTGCATTCAAAAACCCCGGGCCACCCGGAGATTGGCTATACGCCGGGAGTGGAAACCACCACCGGTCCGCTGGGGCAAGGACTGGCAAATGCCGTGGGCCTGGCTATCGCCGAGCGCACGCTGGCGGCCCAGTTTAATCAGCCAGACCATGAGATCGTCGATCACTTCACCTACGTGTTTATGGGCGATGGCTGCCTGATGGAGGGGATTTCTCACGAAGTGTGCTCTCTGGCGGGGACGTTAGGACTAGGCAAGCTGATCGGCTTCTACGACCACAACGGCATTTCCATTGATGGCGAAACCAAAGGCTGGTTTACCGATGACACGGCAAAACGCTTCGAGGCCTATCACTGGCATGTGGTGCATGAAATTGACGGCCACGACCCCGAAGCCGTGAAGAAAGCGATTCTGGAAGCCCAGAGCGTGAAGGACAAACCCTCGCTGATTATCTGCCGTACGGTGATAGGCTTTGGTTCACCGAATAAAGCCGGGAAAGAAGAGGCACACGGCGCGGCGCTGGGAGAACAGGAAGTGGCGCTGGCGCGCCAGCAGCTGGGCTGGCATCACCCGGCGTTTGAGATCCCGAAAGAGATCTACCGGGCCTGGGACGCGCGTGAAAAGGGACAAAAGGCGCAGAAAAGCTGGGAGGAGAAGTTTGCCGCCTATCAGCAGGCCCATCCGCAGCTGGCGGCGGAGTTTACGCGGCGCATGAGCGGCGGACTGCCTGAGTCGTGGAATGAAACGACGCGGAAGTATATTGCCGATCTGCAGGCTAACCCGGCGAAAATCGCCACCCGCAAGGCTTCGCAAAATGCCCTCGATGCCTACGGCCCGCATCTGCCGGAACTGCTGGGCGGCTCCGCTGACCTCGCGCCCAGCAACCTGACCATCTGGAAAGGATCGACTTCGCTGAAAGAGGATCCGGCGGGTAACTATATCCACTACGGCGTACGCGAGTTCGGGATGACGGCCATCGCCAACGGCATCGCGCATCACGGCGGGTTTGTCCCCTATACCGCCACCTTCCTGATGTTCGTCGAATATGCCCGCAACGCGGCGCGTATGGCGGCGCTGATGAAAGCGCGGCAAATCATGGTCTATACCCACGATTCCATCGGTCTCGGCGAAGATGGTCCGACGCACCAGGCGGTAGAACAGCTGGCCAGCCTGCGCCTGACGCCAAACTTCAGCACCTGGCGACCGTGCGATCAGGTGGAGGCCGCGGTGGCGTGGAAGCAGGCGGTCGAACGTCACAGCGGGCCGACGGCGCTGATCCTCTCAAGGCAAAATCTGGCGCAAATGGCGCGCACGCCGGAGCAGGTACAGAATATCGCCCGCGGCGGCTACGTGCTGAAGGACGCTGGCGGCAAGCCGGACCTGATACTGATAGCTACCGGTTCGGAAGTCGAGATCACCGTGCTGGCGGCGGAGAAGCTGCTGGCCAAAGGGGTGAACGTGCGCGTGGTCTCCCTCCCATCGACCGACGTGTTTGATGCCCAGGAGGAAGCCTACCGGGAATCGGTCCTGCCGTCGGACGTCAGCGCCCGCGTCGCGGTTGAGGCCGGCATCGCCGACTACTGGTATAAGTATGTGGGGCTAAAAGGCAAAATCGTCGGCATGACCGGCTACGGTGAATCGGCCCCCGCGGATAAGCTCTTCCCTTACTTCGGCTTTACCGTTGAGCATATCGTTACCGTGGGGGACGAGGTACTGAACGGGTAACCCAGAGCGTGGGCCAGGCGTCTGGCCCCTGCCAGTTATCGCACTGCGGCTGCCGCGCGTAGCGTACCAGGCTAAACCGCTGGCCGTCATAGCGCCAGCGCGTTTGCGTCCCGCAGTCGCCGGGCGCGCGCCCTTTATCCAGCGTCACCAGTTCCTGGCGTCGATCGTCGTAGCGGGCGTTTACCAGTTCGACATCGCGCGGCCCGTCGCCGGGGGGCTGGAAAGGCAGAGTGAGCCGTACCGGATGAGCAATATACGGCCGCTGGCGCGACACCAGCCAGGCCAGCCAAATGGTGTTGTAGGCGCCCGCTTCGCAGCTGGTCATCAGCAGCACCCTATCGTCGGTCAGCGCGGCAACCCGCACCTCGCGGCGAAACGGATCCAGCGAACAGGCGCTGCTGTTCATGCGCTCGTTGCCATAATCCATGAGATCGTTAAGTTCATCGCGGCTGAGGGGGGACTCCGCCACGTCGATTCTCGCCACCGAGCGCAGCGCCGGGGCGGGCGGAACGCTGAGCGGCGGCTCTTCCCCCTTCCCTACCCACGCGGTTTCGCTCCCCACGCGCTTCTGCCGGCTATCGATAAACAGCAGGGCGGCTTTCAGCCCCTGTAAAGAGATGGCCTGCAGGCCATTTTCGAGGGTTATCGCCTTTGCTGCCTGCACCTGCTGCAGAAAGGCATCAATGGTGACGCTATCGTCGGTTTCAAGCAGTTTGTCGGCGGTCTGCCAATGTTTATCGCCCAGAGACAGGGGTTTACCATCGAGGCGAAGGCGCGGCGCAATCGGCGCCAGCGCCGCGACCGGATTGCCCACGCCGCCGAGTTCAATGCGCAGGCTGGCGCTGGTAGCCGCCCCGGCGCTGCGGGTGAGGGTCATGACCAGGCCGTGATGCAGCCCGACGTTGCGGGCCACGCAGAAGTTCTGATTGTTGCAGGTTACCTGCCAGTCATTGAAGAGCTGTTGTGCCGGCGCCGCCCGCACCAGCGACGTCGGCAGTAAACCGAAAAGCAGAAACAACATAACCCGATGCAACATGAGCGGCACAACCCCGGAGAAAACGCCATACACAGCGGCTATGTTCACCAGCGTCGAGGTTTTACTCAATCGGATTTATCAGAGATCCCCGTTCATCAGCCCGGAGGTTTGCAAATATTGCAGCAGGATCACCGCTTTGCCATCGCGGATCTCCCCGTTCGCCATCATCTCCAGCGCGCGATGATAAGGGAGCTCCAGCACCTCAATATCTTCATCATCAACGCCGCCGCCATCGTTGGCCCGCTGAGTATCGTTATATTCGGCAATAAAGAAATAGATAAGCTCGGTGACGCCGCCGGGCGACATAAACAGTTCAAACAGTTTGCGCACTTCACCGACTTCGAAACCGGTCTCTTCAATGGCTTCTTTGCGCACGCACTCCTCCGGCTCATCGCTGTCCAGCAGCCCGGCGCAGGTTTCAATCAGCATCCCGTCTTCGTTGCCGTTTACCCAGGTCGCGATGCGGAACTGGCGAACCAGCACGACGGTCTGCTTATGGCGGTTATACAGCAAGATGGTAGCGCCGTTGCCGCGATCGTAGACTTCGCGTCTATGGCGAACCACGCTGCCGTCGCTGCGCGTCAGTTCATAGGTCATGTTGCGCAAAAGGAACCAGTTTTCGGAGAGGATTTTATCTTTGATAACGTTGATATTGAGTGACATACGAGCCCCACAGCGTGAAATGACGATGCCATACTACGCTGTGAAGCCCGCTTTGTCGTCAGTGAAGCGGAATCGATTTAACCTCGAGGAAGTCCATTATCCCCTGCGCCGCATGGCGGCCTTCCGCCATGGCGGTCACCACCAGATCGGCGCCACGTACCGCATCGCCGCCGGCAAATACTTTGCGATGGGTGGTCTGGTAGCGGTAGCGGCTTTCCACATTGGCCTTGATTCGACCCCGGCTGTCGAGCTTAACGCCCACCGATTCCAGCCACGGCATACCGTGCGGATGGAAACCAAAGGCCATGATCACCGCGTCGGCGGGCATGACAAACTCGCTTCCGGGGATTGGCGACGGGCTGCGGCGCCCCTGAGCGTCCGGCGCGCCCAGCCGGGTACGCAGAAAGCGTACGCCGTTGACGTGTCCCTTCTCGTTCAGCTCCAGGGTGACCGGCTGGACGTTAAATTCAAACTGCGCCCCCTCTTCGCGCGCGTTTTTCACCTCTTTCTTCGAACCGGGCATATTGGCTTCATCGCGACGATAGGCGCAGGTAACCTGCTTCGCGCCGTGGCGCAGCGCGGTACGCACGCAGTCCATCGCCGTATCGCCGCCGCCGAGCACCACGACGTTCAGCCCTTCGGTGTTAACGTAAGGCTCTTCCGGCAGCTCAAGCAGCCCCATCACCTGTTTGGTGTTAGCAATCAGGAACGGCAGCGCGTCATATACGCCGGGCGCGTCTTCATTCGGCAGATCCGCTTTCATCGAGCGATAGGTGCCGGCGCCAATAAATACCGCGTCATAGTCATCAAGCAGCGTCGTCAGCGGGATATCTTTGCCTATCTCGCAGTTCAGCTCAAAGCGCACGCCCATCTGGGTAAAGATTTCCCGCCGCCGGGCAAGCAGAGATTTATCCAGCTTAAAGGCCGGAATACCAAAGGTCAGCAGACCGCCAATTTCCGGGTGACGGTCAAAGACCACCGGACTCACGCCGTTACGCACCAGACGGTCGGCGCAGGCGAGCCCGGCAGGACCCGCGCCGATAATCGCCACCCGCTTGCCGCTTTCAACGACCTGAGAAAGATCCGGCCGCCAGCCGTTGGCCAGCGCCTGGTCGGAGATATAGCGTTCAATGTTGCCGATAGTCACCGAACCGTGCTCATCGCGCAGCGTGCAGGCCCCTTCGCACAGGCGATCCTGCGGGCAGACGCGGCCGGTAATTTCCGGCAGGCAGTTGGTCTGGTGAGAAAGCTCCACGGCGGCGGAAATATCCCCCTCTTTCACGCGTTCAATCCACTGCGGAATATGGTTATGCAGCGGACAGGTCCATTCACAAATGCTGTGCTCGCCGCACGTCAGGCAGCGCTCCGCCTCGCGGTTGGCCTGCCCGGCGCTGAACGGCAGATAAATTTCGCTAAAATTGGCCTTACGCGCCTCGGCGGATAGCTTGTCGGGCTCGCCGCGCGGCGGCGTCGCGGCCATCTGCGCGACTTTGCCCGCGGAGCAAGGCGCCATCGCCGCGCCGGGGTGGCCAAGACGCGCCGCGCGCTGACGCCGCTGTTTCGCCAGATTCACCAGCGTGCTGTCCGTTGCCAGCACCAGCGCTTCGGCCGGGCAGTTTTGTACGCAGGCGGGCCCCTCTTCGCGACCGCTGCACAAATCGCATTTATGCGCCGTCGCTTTGACCCTCTCCTCCTGTACCGGCGTCAGGACGATTTGCATCACGCCAAACGGGCAGGCAACCATACAGGATTTACAGCCGATGCATTTCTCCTGATTAACCTGGACGCTGTCGTTAAGCTGGCTGATGGCGCCATTGGGACAACTGCGGGCGCACGGCGCCCCTTCACAATGGTGGCAGGTTACGGCGTTACGTTTTTGCTCGTTTTTGATAACCGTAATGCGCGGCAAAAAACGCTGCGGGGTCAAAACATGCTGCTCATCGTTGTGCGCCATGACGCAGGCAACTTCACAAGCCTTGCATCCGATGCACTTATGACTATCGCTTAAAATAAAGTGGTTCATGACATCCTTCAGTCTTCGTGGTGAATAACCCCTCAATTCGCATGCTTATCTATTACCCGACAAAACGGTGCCGGAACAATGTGCATTTGCACAGGTTGCCGATTTTTTGGTAATAACCCGAGGTGGATCAATTTTTTTGACTTAAATGAAATCACGTTTTATTTAGCTAAGTAATAATGCGCTACGTATGCGCCACCGCGGCGGCGCGCCGAAAGGAAGGAGCAGATAGAGGAAGAAAGAGAGTTCTTTACGCTGCCATAAAAGGCACACGATAAATTACACTATCTCCTTATTTTCTCCACGATTGCCTGAGGGCTTGCCGCTAGAGTGTCACAGGCTGTGCAATAACAAAAAAATGTGCAAAATGAGGTCCTAATTCTGATGGCGAATTTTTTTATCGATCGCCCCATTTTTGCGTGGGTACTGGCAATACTTTTATGCCTGACCGGTACGCTCGCAATTTTGTCGCTTCCCGTTGAGCAATATCCCGACCTTGCCCCGCCTAACGTACGGATCACAGCGAACTATCCGGGCGCTTCGGCACAGACGCTGGAAAATACGGTCACCCAGGTTATCGAGCAAAATATGACCGGCCTCGATAACCTGATGTATATGTCATCCCAGAGCAGCGGCACCGGCCAGGCCACCGTGACGCTGAGCTTTACCGCCGGGACCGATCCGGATGAAGCGGTCCAGCAGGTGCAGAACCAGCTACAGTCGGCGATGCGCAAACTGCCGCAGGCCGTCCAGAACCAGGGCGTAACGGTGCGTAAAACCGGGGATACCAATATCCTGACGATCGCCTTCGTCTCTACCGACGGCAGTATGGATAAACAGGATATCGCCGACTACGTCGCCAGTAATATTCAGGACCCGCTCAGCCGGGTCAACGGCGTCGGAGATATTGACGCCTATGGTTCGCAGTATTCGATGCGCATCTGGCTCGATCCGGCCAAACTCAACAGCTTTCAGATGACGGCGAAAGACGTCACTGATGCCATCTCTTCGCAAAACGCGCAGATCGCCGTCGGCCAGCTGGGCGGCACGCCGTCAGTGGATAAACAGGCGCTCAACGCGACGATTAATTCACAATCGCTGTTACAAACGCCGGAACAGTTCCGTGATATTACCCTGCGGGTTAATCAGGACGGTTCGGAAGTCACCCTTGGCGACGTCGCCACCGTCGAGATGGGGGCGGAAAAATACGATTACCTCAGCCGCTACAACCGCCAGGCGGCGTCCGGGCTGGGGGTTAAGCTGGCCTCTGGCGCAAACGAAATGGCGACCGCTGAACGCGTCATCAGCCGTCTGAACGAGCTGTCGCAATATTTCCCGCACGGCCTGGAATATAAAGTCGCTTACGAAACCACCTCATTCGTTAAGGCGTCGATTACCGACGTCGTGAAAACGCTGCTTGAAGCCATCGCGCTGGTCTTTCTCGTGATGTATCTGTTCCTGCAGAACTTCCGCGCCACGCTGATCCCGACCATCGCCGTTCCGGTGGTGCTGATGGGAACCTTTGCCGTCCTTTACGCCTGCGGCTACAGCATCAACACCTTAACCATGTTCGCGGTGGTGCTGGCGATAGGCCTGCTGGTGGACGATGCCATCGTGGTGGTAGAGAACGTCGAGCGTATCATGAGCGAGGAGGGCCTCTCGCCGCGTGAAGCGACGCGAAAATCAATGGGGCAGATTCAGGGCGCGCTGGTCGGTATCGCCATGGTGCTATCGGCGGTATTTGTGCCGATGGCCTTCTTCGGCGGCACCACCGGCGCGATCTACCGCCAGTTCTCGATTACCATCGTCTCGGCGATGGTGCTGTCGGTGCTGGTGGCGATGATCCTCACCCCGGCGCTGTGCGCCACATTGCTTAAACCCGTTCATAAAGGCGAAACCCACGGGCAGCGGGGCTTTTTTGGCTGGTTTAACCGCACATTTAACCGTAACGCCAGCCGCTACGAAACCGCGGTCGGCAAAATTCTTCATCGTTCGCTGCGCTGGATAATGATCTACGTCCTGCTGCTGGGCGGGATGGTCTTTCTGTTTCTGCATCTGCCCACGTCATTCCTGCCGCTGGAAGACCGCGGCATGTTTACCACTTCGGTGCAGTTGCCGAGCGGCTCAACCCAACAGCAAACCCTGAAGGTGGTGCAGCAGGCGGAAGACTACTTCCTGAACAATGAGAAGCAAAACGTCGAATCGGTGTTCGCGACCATCGGCTCCGGCCCCGGCGGCAACGGCCAGAACGTGGCGCGTATGTTCGTACGCCTGAAGGACTGGGACGAACGCGATCCCACAACCGGTTCATCTTTCGCCATCATCGAACGCGCAACCAAAGCGTTTAACAAAATTAAAGAAGCGCGCGTCTTTGCCAGCAGTCCGCCGGCCATCAGCGGTCTGGGCAGCTCCGCCGGTTTCGATATGGAGCTGGAGGATCACGCGGGCAACGGACACGAAGCGCTGATGGCCGCCCGCGATACCCTGCTGGAGCTGGCCGGCAAAAATAACCAGCTCACCCGCGTCCGCCACAACGGCCTCGACGATAGTCCGCAGCTTCAGGTGGACATCGATCAGCGTAAAGCGCAGGCGCTGGGCGTCTCTATCGACGATATCAACGACACCCTGCAGACCGCGTGGGGGTCAAGCTACGTCAACGACTTTATGGATCGCGGCCGCGTGAAGAAGGTCTACGTTCAGGCGGCCGCGCCGTATCGCATGCTGCCGGACGATATCAACCTGTGGTACGTGCGCAACAGCAGCGGTACGATGGTGCCCTTCTCCGCCTTCGCGACCTCGCGCTGGGAGACCGGCTCGCCGCGTCTGGAGCGCTACAACGGCTACTCGGCGGTAGAGATCGTCGGTGAAGCCGCGCCGGGCGTCAGTACCGGTACCGCCATGACGATTATGGAAGAGCTGGCCCAGCAGCTGCCGAACGGCTTTGGTCTCGAATGGACGGCGATGTCTTATCAGGAGCGGCTCTCCGGGGCGCAGGCGCCGGCGCTGTACGCCATTTCGCTGCTGGTGGTGTTCCTGTGCCTGGCGGCGCTGTATGAAAGCTGGTCGGTGCCGTTCTCGGTGATGCTGGTGGTACCGCTGGGGGTTATCGGCGCGCTGCTGGCGACCTGGATGCGCGGTCTGGAAAACGATGTCTATTTCCAGGTAGGCCTGCTGACGGTTATCGGCCTGTCGGCGAAGAACGCCATTCTTATTGTCGAATTTGCCAATGAGCTGAATCAGAAAGGCGAAGATCTGCTTACCGCCACGCTCTCCGCCTGCCGCCAGCGTCTGCGGCCGATCCTGATGACCTCGCTGGCGTTTATCTTCGGCGTACTGCCGATGGCCACCAGCACCGGGGCGGGCTCCGGCAGCCAGCATGCCGTCGGCACCGGGGTGATGGGCGGGATGATTTCCGCCACGGTGCTGGCTATCTTCTTCGTGCCGCTGTTCTTTGTGCTGGTACGCCGCCGCTTCCCGCTCAAGGAACGGCCGCAATAATCGGGACGCGCCCCAACGATATTTTCGCCAGGGCCAAATAACAGAAAAGGCGACCGGACAGGTCGCCTTTTTCATGTGGTCGCTTCAACTGCATTATTATTCTGCCTGTGAAATCGCCATGCTTTTATTGCGGAAAACTATTTACGAAGCATGCCTTCGATAAAGTCTTTCCAGTTCCCCAGTTCGTGTTCAATCATAATAGCCTCTCTTATTATTATGGGTGATTTTATGCAAATTCATTGATGGTTAAAAGCCTGTTTGCGCTATCGTACTGATAACTTTCATTACCCCCTGCGGAACGTTCTCTTTCATTCGTAAGTACTATGAGCCGATTTTGCGCATTTTAATGTGACCAACAGCAACATTTAGCAACATTTGTTCATCAGCCTGAATCACCGGAATCCGCCTTGAGGCCAGGAAACGCCGTCAGGGGGCGTTTAAAAAACGGTCAAAATGTAACGATGAATATATCCCGACGGGAAAAAACGATATTTATTAAAGCATTTCACGTATTATTTATTCAGGGCTTATATATTCGGAACATTCTTAGCCAATCGTTTAATTCAACGGAAAAGGTTTAATCATGCTTACCATGTACGGGATAAAAAACTGCGACACCATAAAAAAGGCTCGCCGCTGGCTGGAGACGCAGCAGATAGAATATCGCTTTCATGATTATCGTGTCGATGGTCTGGATCGCACTTTATTAGATAGCTTTATCGCTGAACTCGGCTGGGAAGCCCTGCTTAACACCCGGGGGACGACGTGGCGCAAGCTGGATGAAACGGTCCGCGCCGGTATCAATAACGCCGACGCTGCGGCAAAACTGATGCTGGAAATGCCGGCAATCATTAAACGCCCATTGCTCTGCGCGCCCGGTCAGCCTATGCTGCTGGGTTTCAGTGAATCAAGTTATCAGCAGTTTAACGAGGTGTAGTCTATGTCTTGCCCGGTCATTGAGCTGGCTCAGCAGCTTATTCGCCGCCCTTCCCTCAGCCCCGATGATGCGGGATGCCAGGCGTTAATGATTGAACGTCTGCGTGCGATTGGCTTTACCGTTGAACCGATGGATTTCGGGGATACCCAAAACTTCTGGGCCTGGCGCGGGCGCGGGGAAACGCTGGCGTTTGCCGGCCATACCGATGTCGTCCCGTCGGGGGACGCCGATCGCTGGATTAATCCCCCCTTTGAACCCACCATTCGCGACGGCATGCTGTTTGGCCGCGGCGCCGCGGATATGAAAGGCTCGCTCGCGGCAATGGTCGTCGCCGCCGAACGTTTTGTCGCTCAGTATCCGAATCATAAAGGTCGTCTGGCCTTCCTGATCACTTCTGATGAAGAAGCCAGCGCCAAAAACGGCACCGTTAAGGTTGTTGAAGCGCTGATGGCGCGCAACGAGCGCCTGGATTATTGCCTGGTCGGCGAACCGTCCAGCACCGAAGTCGTCGGCGATGTGGTGAAAAACGGCCGTCGCGGCTCGCTGACCTGCAACCTGACCATTCACGGCGTGCAGGGGCACGTGGCCTATCCGCATCTCGCCGATAACCCGGTGCACCGCGCCGCGCCGATGCTGGCGGAGCTGGTGAATATCGAATGGGATAAGGGCAACGAGTTCTTTCCGCCGACCAGTATGCAAATCGCTAACGTGCAGTCCGGCACCGGCAGCAACAACGTGATTCCCGGCGATATGTTCGTCCAGTTCAACTTCCGCTTTAGCACCGAGCTGACCGACGAAATGATTAAAGCGCACGTCGTGGCGCTGCTGGAGAAGTACGCGCTGCGCTACAGCGTCGACTGGTGGCTCTCAGGCCAGCCGTTCCTGACCAGCCGCGGTAAGCTGGTTGATGCGGTGGTTAACGCCATTGAGCACTATAATGAAATAAAACCGCAGCTGCTGACCAACGGCGGCACCTCCGACGGTCGCTTTATCGCGCGTATGGGCGCGCAGGTGGTTGAACTGGGGCCGGTGAACGCCACCATTCATAAAATAAACGAGTGTGTGAATGCCGCCGACCTCCAGCTGCTGGCGCGGATGTACCAACGCATAATGGAACAGCTGGTCGCCTGACGGCATCAATAGAGAAGAGGTAAGCGCATGGATTGGCTAACGAAATACTGGTGGGTTCTGGTGTTGGTATTTTTGGTGGGCGTGATGATCAACGTGATTAAAGATCTGACCCGCGTTGACCACAAAAAATTTCTCAACAATAAACCGGATCTGCCGCCGCATCGCGACTTCAACGACAAGTGGGACGACGATGACGACTGGCCGAAGAACGACCCGTCGAAGAAGAAGTAACATCTTACTGCGGATTGCCATAAAGCAATCGCCCGGCGAGTTCGACGCGGGTCAAGTAGCCCGGACTGATGCGCATCATCGCCTCCGGGAAATTATCCCACTCTGCGCTCTTTTCCCGGGGGCGGCGCTTAACGCGCCTTGCCCGGGCTACGGGTTTACAGCTCGTCTACCGGCCGGTAGCCCGAACAGATGCGCAGCATCGCCTCCGGGAAATTACCCCACTCTGCGCTCTTTTCCCGGGGGCGGCGCTTAACGCGCCTTGCCCGGGCTACGGGTTCCCCCCCGTCTGCGGGCCGGTAGCCCGGACAGATGCGCAGCATCGCCTCCGGAAAAATATCCCACTCTGCGCTCTTTTCCCGGGGGCGGCGCTTAACGCGCCTTGCCCGGGCTACGGGTTTCCAGCTCGTCTGCAGGTCCGGTAGCCCGGACAGGCGCATCGCGCCGCCTCCGGGTTTATTATCACAGCAGTTCAATAATATCGCTGTCTTTCGGCGTGCTGCCGCTGAGGGCTTCATCGAAATAATGCTTCGGTACGGTAAAGCGCAGATGATCGAGGGCAAACTGCATACTGCGATCGTCAATCGCGTGCCCCAGATCTTCAACAATATCCAGCGTCACGTCACCGCCGGCCTGCTGCAGCGCCTCCTGCCCCGCTACCGCCCACGCCAGATCGATCACCCGATCTTCACCGCCGTGGATCAGGTGAACAGTGGTCGCGGTCGTCGCGGTCTCCGGCAGCGTCGCATAGCGGCCGTTAAAGGCGATCACCCGCGATGCCAGACCCGGCTCGGCTTTAATGCTCTCCAGCGACATAATCGCCCCCTGTGAGAAGCCGATCAGCGCCGTCGCCTGCGGGCTGACGCCGCTCTGCTGTTGCCAGTAGCGCACCGTTTCAATAAAGGTCGGCATGATGGCATCCACCCGCTGCTGGCGATTTTCTTCGCTAACGCCCTGCACGGAAAACCACTGGCGTCCCGGAGGCGGACCGCACGGCTCAGCGCCGCCGATACTGACAATCAGCGCATCGGGAAACAGCGGCGCAAACCAGCTACCGATTTGCCCCATGGCCACCGGGTTATCGCCGACGCCATGAAACAGCAGCAGCAGTTGCTGTGCAGGTGTCGCGGGGCTCTGAACAATAAAATGATCGTGTTTCATGGCTGTCTCCTTAATGTCTGCAAGGAAGTTTACGCCGCAGGCGAAATATGACCATGCCATTTAACTGAAGGAGTTAGTTAAAAAAATTGCAGCATTTTAACCTGCCGGCGCAGGTCGTTGGCGCGGTTTTCATCCAGGCTGAGCAGCGCCTGCGCCGCCTCTTCGCGCAGCCTGGCCAGCAGCGCTTTCCGTCCGGATAAACCTAACGTCCGGCAAAGCGCGGCCTCATCCTGCTGCTGCAGGCGGGCCCGCAGCGCCGGAAGCGGCAGCTCCACCAATATAAGCAGGCGATTGAGGCTACCCGCCGAGGTCAGCAGCGGACGATGGGCAAAAGCAAAACCCGCCACCTCCAGCCAGTCTTCTTCAGTAAGAATAGTCGCTTTCAGCGCCGTCAGCGGCACAGGTTCATCTCGCCACTCGCGCAGCCAGAATTCGTCGCGCTGCAGCCGTTGGGCTTCTTCGCTTGCCAGGCGATGGCCCGCTTCGCTGAGAGGATAGAGCGCCATCGCGGTGTAACAGCCGCTGCTGGCTTCCCGATGCGTGCCCAGCCGCACCAGCGTAAAACCGCAGCGCTGCCAGAAACGCCACAGCTCAGGCGTGTAGCCAAAACTCACCGAGAGATAATCCCGGTCCGCAGCCTGCGACGCCGCCCGGGCCACCAGCCGCTGCCCCAGCCCTTCGCGCTGGCGAGCCGGATGCACGGCAATACGGCTGATGCGCAGCCCCGCCAACGTAGCCGCCAGTGGGCTACCGCCGTGCGCCGCCAGCGACTGCGCCACCAGATTGCCGCGCGGACGGCGATAGCCGGCCCACACCGCCTGGCTAAGCGGCGGCTCAAGACCGCCCTCCTCCACCAGCCATAGCGCTCCGGCGATGCGCTCCCCGCCGCGGGCGCAGGTAAAATGCTGCCCCGGCGCATCCATCATGCGCCGGAGGTCCAGCGGCGACGTGCGATAGTGGGCCCCGGAGAGCAGCTGATACATCGCTTCCGGTAACGCAGACTGTCGCCGCCAGCTCTCCTGGCTGACGCTTTCCAGCGCGATATCGCCGCCTGGCGCGTGCTGAAAGGTCTCGTCGTTGAACAGCAGCAGCCGCGCAATCGCTGCCTCCAGCGGGCAGCCGCTTGCCCAACGGATGGGCGTCGTCAGGCTAAACTGCCGTAAGTGCGCAAAACTGGCGCAAAACTTAAGCAAAAAGCCGCGTCCCGTCCCCTCGTACCCCTGAACGGTAGTGGTCAACAGCGTCCTCGGGAAGCGGGAGACAAGCTGGCGCAGCAGCGGCCCGGGGATGGCCGCGGCCTCATCGACAATCAGCCATCCGGCGGTGCAGCCGGAAGCCAGCAATGCGTCGGGGGCCATAAAGCGGAAAGCCTCCCCGGCGAATGTCGCCATCACCTCCGCTGCTCCCCGCGCCGGTGCCGTGACGATGGCATCTCCCCCCAGATGGCGAATAAGCATTCCCGCGAGCGCGGACTTGCCTCGCCCGCGCTCGGCGGTTAGCGCCGCAATACCGGGAGGGAACCGGGCCAGTTCGGCAAGCACGACAGCCTGCTCCGCCTGCGGATGTCCGTCGGCGGGATGCCATGGCGGGCGCACGGGTAACGCGGGCACCGCAAGTTCATTGCCCTGCCGCCAGAGAATGGACGCGTTATCCGCACTAATCTGTTGGCAAAAACGATAAACAAAATTCGGCGTAGGGATGGGGTCGGGTGCGTCGCTCCAGCGCAGAGAATCCGCATCAGGACGGGCCGGCCATTGCGCAAAGTCGGGGGTGAGCAATACCAGCCAGCTTCCGGCGCGCAGCGTACCGGCTAATGCGGCAAAGGCCGCCACATCAAAACCCTCGCGGGCATCGAAAAAGGCGTGCTGGAATTCGCGGCCCAGCAGCGATTTCAGGGCAGCAGACGAGACGTACGGCTCGGGCATCGGACGCGGGCCGACCCACAGCCCGTCTCCGGCCAGCGCGGTACGTACTCTTTGCGCCTGACGCAGGGTCCAGGCATCGTCGCCGCTGAGAACCAGCAGACGACGAACGCCTTCGCGCGCCATCTGCGCCGTCAGGTGACGCAGTTCATCCATGACAGCAGAGCATTACAGCGCGTTGCCGAAGGTGTTGCACTGCGCCGGGTCGCCGCTATCGAAACCGCGTTTAAACCAGGTATAGCGCTGCTGCGACGTTCCGTGGGTAAAGCTGTCCGGCACGACGCGCCCCTGGCTCTGCTGCTGCAGGCGATCGTCGCCAATCGCCTCTGCGGCATTCAGCGCTTCCTGCAGATCGCCGGTCTCCATGTAGTCTTGCTTCTGCATGTTGTAGCCCCAGACGCCGGCAAAACAGTCCGCCTGTAGCTCCATTTTTACCGACAGACGGTTCGCTTCCGCCTGCGAAGCGTTTTGCTGCAGCTGGCGCACTTTCGATTCAATACCCAACAGCTTTTGTACGTGATGGCCAACCTCGTGGGCGATAACGTAGCCCTGCGCAAAATCGCCGCCGGCGCCAAGCTTGTTTCTCATCTCATCGTAGAATGACAGGTCGATATACACCGTGCTGTCCGCAGGGCAGTAAAAAGGCCCCATGACCGATTGACCGGTGCCGCAGGCGGTCCGCGTCGCGCCGCGGTACATCACCAGTTTGGGCTGCGGATACTGACGGCCCATATCTTTAAAAATAGCGCCCCAGGTATCTTCCGTGTCCGCCAGAATCACCTTCGTGAATTTCGCGGCCTCTTCATCCTGCGGGCTAATGGAGCGTTGGGTGGTTTGCTGTTGAGATACCGGCTCGCCGGTCAGCATGCCGGTTAAATCCACGCCGTAATAGCCCGCCACCAGAACAATAATCAGCAGTACAATGCCGCCTTTACCGCTGGGGAGACGAAAACCGCCTCCGCCGCCCATCGGTGAACCAGATTGACCACGACGATCTTCCACATTGTCGCTCTCGCGACGTCCTTGCCAGCGCATAAGCACCTCAATTCATCATATTAACCAATGAATAAGATCGTAGGCGGTTCAGCGGAGGATTACCACAGGAAACAGCAAGAAGAGCGCCAGAAGAAGAAAACTTCTTCTGGCGTCAGGGGATTAGTCGAGCTTCACGCCCAGGCGATGAGCGACTTCTTCGTAGGCTTCAATCAGGCCGCCAAGGCTCTGGCGGAAGCGGTCTTTGTCCATTTTATCCATGGTTTTTTTATCCCACAGACGGCTGCCGTCCGGAGAGAATTCATCCCCCAGCACCACTTCGCCTTTGAACAAACCGAACTCCAGCTTGAAGTCCACCAGGATCAGGCCCGCATCGTCAAACAGCTTTTTCAGCACATCGTTAGCTTTGTAGGTCAGCTCCTGCATACGCGCCAGGTTCTCTTTGCTCACCCAGCCAAAGGTTTCACAGTAGGATTCGTTGACCATCGGGTCGTGCATGGCGTCGTTCTTCAGGAACAGGTCGAACAGCGGCGGGTTCAGCTCGATGCCCTCTTCAATCCCTAAGCGTTTCACCAGCGAACCGGCAGCGCGGTTGCGCACCACGCACTCCACCGGCACCATATCCAGCTTTTTAACCAGACACTCGGTATCGGACAACAGCGCTTCCATCTGGGTCGGGATACCCGCTTCCGCCAGCTTGCTCATAATGAAATGGTTGAACTTGTTGTTCACCATGCCTTTACGATCGAACTGCTCAATGCGAGCGCCGTCCCCTGCTGACGTATCGTTACGGAATTCGAGTATCAACAGATCCGGGTTTTCGGTGCTGTATACCGTCTTCGCTTTACCACGATACAACTCAGCTTGCTTTTGCATCTTTGTCACTCCAGTGATGATTAACGATAAAAATTTGTGCTTTTCTGCCGACGCACACGTTTGCGTCACTATACATTAAAAAGGGCCGGATTGCTCCAGCCCTGTTAATTACTTACTTAATGCGGCCTGGAATACGGCGACCAGGGCATCATTTTGCGACTGCGTCAGCGTATGGCCTTTCGGGTCGATGAACTGCAGACTGCTGCGGTTATCGAGGTCCCCGACCTGCAGTTTATAATCGCCGGAAACCAGCTGCGGGTCGCGGGCGCCCAGATCGGTCCAGCCGCTGTCGGAAAGCGGTTTATAGGTGACGGAGAAGCTGCCCTGAGAACGAGAGCTATCGGTGACCTTCATGCCCACTTTTTCCAGCGCGCCCGGCAGGCGTTGCCACACCAGGTTAAACGGCGCGCGAACGATCAGCATCGGCAGGCCGGTATCATCAGCGCCGCTCTGCACGTCGAAGGTCGCCCCGGCGTTTTTCTGCGCGGCGTTCTGCGCGCTGGTGGCGTTCAGATCCAGACCTTCGGAGATGACGTTCAGCATGGCGGTACTGTAGCGCTGCAGCGAAGCCGGATCGGCAACAGGTTTACCCGCCTGCTCCAGATTCACCAGCTTCACGATCACCGCCTGCTGATAGCCCTGCTGCTTAACTGAGATTTGATAGCGACCACGATACTGCTGGTCTTCATCGAGGCGATTCCATTCGACCCAGTCGGTATTCAGCGTCTGGCTGGCATCGTCGCGTTTCGCGATAGTGTAGTTTTTCGACTGCACGATGCTTGCCACCTGCGCCCACAGCGAACCACTGCGTCCGTTTTCCACCATCAGCGTCGCGGTATCACCGTTAAACTGCGTACGCGCGCCGCTGACCAGCGCCAGTGGCTGGGCCGGCGGACGAATGTCCAGGGCTTTGCCAGTGTTACCGGTGCTGGTCGCAACCGGAATATTATAATCACCCACCTGAATCGGCAGGATCATCCCTGCTGGCGCGTGAAGTTCACTAAGCGGCGTAGCCTGCAAATAGGCCTCGTCGCCGCTCACCTGACGCTTGTAGCGCGAGTCAGAACTACAGGCCGCGAGGAGTAGAACCAGCGAAACACCCGCAACCTTCGCCAGGCGCGACTTCTGTACTGAGTAAGCCATCAAATCTCCCTAAACTTTACAGCAAACCGGCATGCTTCAGCGCTGCGGTCACAACCTTAATACCGTTTTCGGTAATCGGGGTCATCGGCAGGCGTAGCGTATCGGTCGCCACAAGACCCAACGCCTTACAGGCCCATTTGACCGGAATAGGGTTGGGTTCGACAAATAATTTGGTATGCAATGGCATCAGACGCTGGTTAATCGCACGAGCTTCGGCAAATTGACCTGCTAGCGCCAGTCGGCACATCTCGGCCATTTCGCGCGCCGCAACGTTTGTCGTTACGGAAATCACGCCATGACCGCCAAGCTGCATAAAGTCCATTCCGGTCGCGTCATCGCCGCTCAGCAGAATAAAGTCATCTGAAACCAGCTCTTTGATCTGATGAACGCGGCTTAAGTTCCCCGTCGCTTCCTTAATACCGATAATATTTTTAATTTCCGCCAGACGACCAACGGTTTCAGGCAGCATATCGCAACCGGTACGGGACGGCACATTATACAGGATTTGCGGCAGGTCAGTATGTTCTGCGATAGCTTTAAAGTGTTGGAACAGCCCTTCCTGGGTCGGACGGTTGTAATACGGCGTTACCGTCAGGCAGCCAACCACGCCGCTATCGTTAAATCGCTTGGTCAGGCTAATCGCCTCTGCGGTTGCATTTGCACCGGTACCGGCAATGACCGGGATACGCCCGTCGGCCAGCTCCAGCGTCTGCATCACCACATCACCATGCTCTTCATGGCTCAATGTTGCGGACTCTCCGGTAGTCCCTACCGAAACGATCGCCGAGGTTCCGCTGGCGACATGATAATCAATCAGTTTTTTCAGGCTTGACCGGCAGACGTTGCCGTTTTCATCCATTGGCGTGACAAGCGCTACAATACTTCCCGTAAACATGGGCCATCCTCAGAGCATAAGTGGGACAAGATTCTCAATGTTACGTTTGGAGTCGTAATAAAAGCAAGAGACCCGATGCCATCAGGGATGTTGTATGCCGGTTTTTTTTATGCTTTCCTAACGTTACCTCACCTTTTTAAAGGAAGAACAGGTTTGACAGCCTCATTACAACACTATCTGGTTATTACCGCGTTGGGTGCTGACCGCCCAGGCATCGTGAATACGATCACTCGTCACGTCAGCAGCTGCGGCTGTAATATTGAAGACAGTCGGCTGGCCATGCTTGGCGATGAGTTTACGTTTATCATGCTGCTTTCCGGCTCGTGGAATGCAATTAACCTGATTGAATCCACTCTGCCGCTGAAAGGCGCCGAGCTGGATCTGCTTATCGTGATGAAGCGTACAACCGCGAGACCGCCTCAGGCGATGCAGAACACCGTCTGGGTTCAGGTTGAGGTGCCGGATTCGCCGCATATCATTGAGCGGTTTACGGCGCTGTGCGATACATGGAAAATGAACATTGCCGAGCTGGTTTCCCGCACTCAGCCCGGAGCGGACGACGAGTCAGCACAGCTTTTTATTCAAATCACCGCCCACAGCCCGACTACGCAAAATGCATCAAATATCGAACAAGCGTTCAAAGCCCTATGTACAGAACTGAATGCACAAGGCAGTATTAACATTGTTAATTATTCACAGCATGATGAACAGGATGGAGTTTGAGTGATGAACCCACTGAAAGCCGGTGATATTGCACCGAAATTTAGCTTACCGGACCAGGACGGCGAGGAAGTAAATTTGACCGACTTCCAGGGACAGCGTGTTCTGGTTTATTTTTATCCGAAAGCCATGACCCCGGGCTGCACCGTACAGGCGTGCGGTTTACGCGATAATATGGACGACCTGAAAAAAGCAGGCGTTGAAGTACTGGGTATCAGTACGGATAAACCAGAAAAACTCTCCCGTTTCGCCGAAAAAGAGCTGCTGAACTTCACTCTGCTGTCTGATGAAGATCATCAGGTATGCGAGCAGTTTGGTATCTGGGGTGAAAAAACCTTTATGGGGAAAACCTACGACGGTATCCATCGTATTAGCTTCCTCATCGACGCCAACGGCAAAATCGAACATGTGTTTGATGATTTCAAAACCAGCAATCACCACGACGTGGTGCTGAACTGGCTGAAAGAAAACGCCTGACGCTAAGACAAACGCAAGACGCCGGGTCGTTCTCAACCACCCGGCGTCTTTTTTAGGGCATTCCTTGCGGCTTCGCGCTAATGCTCGTCTTCCACTATCAGGCCATCCGGCCAGGCGTGCACCACCGCTTTGATGAGCGTCGCCAGCGGGATAGCGAAGAACACTCCCCAAAATCCCCACAGACCGCCAAAAATAACCACCGACAGAATAATCACCAGCGGATGCAGGTTAACGGCTTCCGAGAAGAGTACCGGCACCAGCAGGTTGCCATCCAACGCCTGAATAATCAGGTACACCGCAAACAGGCTCCAGAACTCGGTTCCCGCGCCAAACTGGAACAGCGCCACGCCCACCACCGGAATGGTGACCACAAACGCGCCGATATAGGGGATTAATACCGAGAACCCTACCAGCACCGCCAGCAGCAGCGAATAGTTGAGGCCAAAAAGGATAAAGCCAATCCACGTCGCCACGCCGACGACGATCATTTCCAGCACCTTACCGCGAATATAGTTGGTAATTTGCTGGTTCATCTCTTTCCATACCTGCCCGGCCAGGCCGCGGTTGCGCGGCAGCACCCGGCGTACGGCGTTAAGCATCTGCTCTTTATCTTTCAGCAGAAAGAAAACCATCAGCGGCACCAGCACCAGATAGACCGCCAGGGTCAGCAGCCCGACCAGGGAGGCCAGCGAATATTTCACCACCGAGTCGCCGACGGTTAACATCCGGCTGCGCATATTCTCCGCCATCGCATCGATAATGCCGGCATCCATGAGGGCCGGATAACGGCGCGGCACCGTGGCGGCGAAATCGGAAAGTTTATTCAGCATCCCGGGCATATCGCGAATCAGATAAATGCCCTGCTGCCAGGCAACCGGCATCACCACAAACGCCATCAGCAGCAGAATGCCGACAAACAGAATCAGAACGACCGAGGTGGCCCAGGTACGTGAAAACCCGATACGCTCCAGTCTGACGGTGGGCCACTCCAGCAGATAGGCCAGAACAATCGACACTAACAAAGGTGCCAGCAGGCCGCTGAAGAAAAACATAATGCCGAACCCAGCCAGCAAAATGACCAGCAGCGCTATCGCCTCCGGGTCGCTGAACCGACGACGGTACCACTGCATTAACATCTGGAGCATAAAACCCTTCCCTGAAGAGCGGAGCTGTAACAATCTCAGGAATTGTATCGAAATGTCACAAAAAAGACTTCGCTTTTTATGGGTAAAACCACAAACATTACTGGCCGGATGAATATCATATTTGCAACGCCGCGAACGACGGCTAAACTCGCTGGACCTGCTTGCGGTCAGGGAACATTACGCCGCACAATCGGTCAAACTGGCACACCTACATTACAGGACAGAGGTTATGTTCAGGCAGTTGAAGAAAACGCTGGTGGCGACCGTCATAGCGTCGCTGACGCTGGGTTCAATATTACCTGCTTTTGCCGATACCGCAGACACTCTGCCGGACATGGGCACCTCCGCAGGAAGCACGCTCTCCATCGGCCAGGAAATGCAGATGGGAGATTACTACGTGCGCCAGCTGCGCGGCAGCGCGCCGTTAATCAACGATCCGCTGCTGGTGCAGTATATTAACGGTTTAGGCATGCGCCTGGTGTCGCACGCCAATTCCGTTCGCACCCCGTTCCACTTTTATCTGATTAATAACGATCAAATAAACGCCTTTGCTTTCTTCGGCGGTAACGTCGTACTGCACTCGGCCCTGTTCCGCTACTCGGATAATGAAAGCGAGCTGGCGTCGGTAATGGCGCACGAAATTTCTCACGTCACCCAGCGCCATCTCGCCCGCGCGATGGAAGACCAAAAGCGTAACGCTCCGCTGACCTGGGTCGGCGCGCTGGGCTCGATTCTGCTGGCGATGGCCAGCCCGCAGGCCGGGATGGCCGCGCTGACCGGCACCCTGGCGGGCAGCCAGCAGGGGCTGATCAGCTTTACCCGTCAAAACGAAGAAGAGGCCGACCGCATTGGCATTCAGGTCCTTCAGCGCTCCGGGTTCGACCCGCAGGCGATGCCGGCGTTTATGGGTAAGCTGCTCGACGAGTCGCGCTACTCCACCCGGCCGCCGGAAATGCTGCTGACCCACCCCTTACCGGAAAGCCGTCTCGCCGACGCCCGCAACCGTGCGAACCAGATGCGCCCGGTTGTCGTGCAGTCCTCCGCTGACTTCTACCTGGCGAAGGCCAGAACGCTGGGCATGTACACCTCCGGCGACAATAAGCTGGGCAACGACCTGCTGAGCAGCTGGGAAAAAGGCAATATTCGCGAGCAGCACGCCGCCCAGTACGGCCGCGCGCTGCTGGCCATGGGCAATAACAATTACGATCTGGCGCGCAAAACGCTGCAGCCGCTGCTGAGCGCCGAACCGCAGAACGCCTGGTACCTTGACCTGGCGACCGATATCGATCTCGGGCAAAAGAGAGCCACAGACGCGATTAATCGCCTGAAGGGCGCCCGCGAGCTGCGTACTAATCCGGTGCTGCAGCTCAACCTCGCCAACGCCCTGCTGGAAGGCGGGAAGCCGGGGGAAGCGGCGACGATCCTTAACCGCTATACCTTCAATAATAAAGATGACGTCAATGGTTGGGATTTGCTGGCGCAAGCGGAAGCTAAACTGGGAAATCGCGATCAGGAGCTGGCAGCCCGAGCGGAAGGCATGGCGCTGGTTGGCCGACTCGATCAGGCCATTACCCTGCTCAGCAGCGCCAGCTCACAGGTAAAATTAGGCAGCCTGCAGCAGGCCCGCTACGATGCGCGTATCGATCAGCTGCGTCAGTTGCAGGAACGCTTCAAACCGTACCAGAAAATGTAAGGAGACCTCATGTCCGATACGGTCAAAATCTATCACAACCCGCGCTGCTCCAAGAGTCGCGACACGCTGAGCCTGCTGAAGGCTAACGGCATCGATCCCGAAGTGGTGCTCTATCTGGAGACGCCGCCGGATGCCGCCACGCTGCGCCAGCTGCTGAAGATGCTGGGGATGACCAGCGCGCGCGACTTAATGCGCCAGAAAGAAGATCTCTATAAATCCCTCGATCTCGCTAACCCGCAGCTGAGCGAAGATGCGCTGATCCAGGCGATGGTTGATAATCCAAAGCTGATTGAACGGCCTATCGTCGTTAGCCACGGCGAGGCCCGTATCGGTCGCCCGCCGGAGCAGGTTCTGGAAATCGTTAACTAAGTTGTTGATCCTCAGGCCGCGGCCCGCTAAAGCTTGAGGATCTCTTTCACGAAAGGAATGGTCAGCTTGCGCTGGGCGGTAATGGAAGCGCGATCGAGCTGATCGAGCGTCATAAACAGCGAACGCATTTCGCGATCCAGCCGCTTAAGCAGGAACCGACAGACGTCTTCCGGCATTTCGAAACCGCGCAGTCTGGCGCGAAGCTGAAGCGCCTGGAGTTTGTCTTCATCCGACAGCGGCTGCAGCTTGTAGATTTGCCCCCAGTCAAGACGCGAAGCCAGATCCGGCAGGCCAAGCTTGAGCTGGCGCGGCGGTCGGTCGCCGGTAATCAACAGCCGGGTTTTACCGGACTCGAGAATGCGGTTGTAGAGGTCGAAAATCGCCATTTCCCACAGTTCATCGCCCGCTACGCACTCAATATTATCGATACAAACCAGCGACAGGTGCTCCATCCCGTCCAGCACTTCAGGAACAAACCACGTCCGTTTATCCAGAGGTACGTAGCCCACCGCATCGCCGCGCTGGGAGAGCTCCGCGCAGGCCGCGTGCAGGAGATGGCTGCGCCCCGCCCCTTCGCGTGACCAGATGTAGATGTATCCGCTATGTTCCTGCCGCAGCACGTTCTGAAGGGCGGCAAGAAGAGAAGGGTTATCGCCCGGCCAGAAACTCGCGAAAGTTTCATCATCGGGAAGATACAGTGGCAAAGAGAGCTGTGCCGGTGCGTTCAGATGGACCTCAACATAGGCTTGCAGAAAAACGCGGAGAGTTTAGCACAGAAATACGCAAGGAGAGAACCGGGCAGGATCGCCGCCCGGTATAAGGATCAATGTTTTGCTTCTTCGCTATCCGCAGCGTCGAGAACCACCTCTTCCGGACGCAGCACGCTAATCAGTTTGAAGATCAGGCTCAGCCCGACGCCAACGATGGTCGCCAGCGCCATGCCTTTCAGCTCGGCGGCGCCGATATGCACTTTTGCCCCGCTGACGCCGATGATCAGGATAACGGAGGTCAGAATCAGGTTCTGCGCCTTGTTGTAATCAACTTTAGATTCGATCAGCACGCGGATACCCGAAGCGCCGATAACCCCGTACAGCAGCAGCGAGACGCCGCCCATTACCGGCAGCGGGATAATCTGGATCGCCGCCGCCAGCTTGCCGACGCAGGAGAGCAGAATCGCGATGATCGCCGCGCCGCCGATAACCCAGGTGCTGTAGACGCGGGTGATCGCCATCACGCCAATGTTCTCGCCGTAGGTGGTGTTTGGCGTGGAGCCAAAGAAGCCGGAGATCACCGTAGACAGGCCGTTGGCAAACATTGAACGATGCAGGCCCGGATCGCGGATCAGATCTTTTTTGACGATATTGGCCGTGACTACCAGATGTCCAACGTGCTCGGCGATCACCACCAGCGCGGCGGGGAGAATGGTGAAAATCGCAAACCATTCAAAGCGCGGGGTGTAGAAGGTCGGCAGCGCGAACCAGTGGGCCTCGGCGATGGGCGTGGTATCGACGACGCCCATCACGAAGGAGAGCGCGTAGCCGACCAGGACGCCGATTAAAATCGGGATAATCGCCAGGAAACCGCGGAACAGCACCGAACCGAAAACCGTCACCGCCAGCGTCACCATCGAAATAATAATGGTTTTGCTGTCCGGCGATTGCCCGTCAGCGGGCAGCAGACCGGCCATATTCGCCGCCACGCCCGCCAGCTCCAGGCCGATAACCGCGACAATCGCGCCCATCGCCGCCGGTGGGAACATCACGTCCAGCCAGCCGGTTCCGGCTTTTTTGACAATAAAGGAGACGATACAAAACAGCACGCCGCACATGATAAAGCCGCCGAGAGCGACTTCGTAGCCCAGCGGCAGCAGAAGCAGCACCGGGGAGATAAACGCAAAGCTCGATCCGAGATAAGCCGGAATTTTGCCTTTGCAGATGAAAAGATATAACAGCGTTCCGATGCCGTTAAACAGCAGTACCGTGGCCGGGTTGATATGGAACAGAACGGGCACCAGTACCGTTGCGCCAAACATGGCGAACAGATGTTGCAAACTAAGCGGGATTGTCTGTAAAAGCGGCGGTCTTTCACTCACCCCGATAGCACGGCGCGTCATGGCATTTTCCTCTGAGAGTCGTTTGTTGATTGCTGTTGGTGTGTTTTATTCAAAAAAAAGCCGACTCTCAAAGTCGGCTTTTTCTACTTCATCATTTATTTCGTACCAAAAATCTTATCGCCGGCGTCGCCGAGCCCCGGAATAATGTATCCGTGCTCGTTCAGGCCCTGGTCGATGGACGCGGTGTACAGCTCAACGTCCGGATGCGCTTTCTCCAGCGCGGCGATGCCTTCCGGCGCCGCCACCAGAACCAGCACCTTAATGCTGGAGCAGCCCGCTTTTTTCAGCAGGTCGATGGTGGCGATCATGGAGCCGCCGGTCGCCAGCATCGGGTCAACCACCAGCGCCATGCGTTCGTCGATGTTGGATACCAGCTTCTGGAAGTAAGGCACCGGCTCAAGGGTCTCTTCGTTACGATAGATGCCCACCACGCTGATGCGCGCGCTCGGCACGTGCTCAAGCACGCCTTCCATCATCCCCAGACCCGCGCGCAGAATCGGCACTACGGTAATTTTCTTGCCTTTGATCTGCTCAATTTCTACCGGGCCGTTCCAGCCTTCGATGGTGACTTTTTCGGTCGCCAGATCGGAAGTTGCTTCATAAGTCAGTAAGCTGCCAACTTCTGAGGCGAGTTCACGGAAGCGTTTGGTGCTGATGTCGTGCTCACGCATCAGGCCCAGCTTGTGTTTGACGAGTGGGTGTTTCACTTCCACGATCTTCATTCTCTTTCTCCTCTGAGGGGCAGCCACAAAAAAAATCGCCGGATTATACCGCCTTTTCCCTTTTACGCCATAGCCGATATGTTTGACCGGGATCAACCAAAATGCTTTACGCTGCCTGAGCCAGTATAAGACAAAATAAAAAAACCCCGCGAAGGCGGGGCTGAATGGGGCTTTACGGCCGTTTATAGATTTTCGCCGTTGCTGCCGATAACCTGCTGATACCAGGCAAAAGATTTCTTACGGCTACGTGCCAGCGTGCCGTTGCCCTCATTATCTTTATCCACGTAGATAAAGCCGTAGCGTTTTTTCATCTCACCGGTTCCCGCGGAAACCAGGTCGATACAGCCCCACGGGGTATAGCCCATCAGGTCGACGCCATCCTCAACAACCGCTTTTTTCATTTCGGCGATATGGGCGGAAAGGTAGTCAATACGATACTGGTCATCCACCGAGCCGTCCGCTTCGCGCACGTCGATGGCGCCAAAGCCGTTCTCCACAATAAACAGCGGCAGCTGGTAATGATCCCAGAACCAGTTCAGGGAGTAGCGCAGCCCTACCGGATCAATCTGCCAGCCCCAGTCTGACTTCTGCACGTACGGGTTGGAAACCAGGCTCTTGCTTTCATCGTAATCCAGCTGCGGATTATCATCCGTTGCTTTCGTGGCGAACGACATATAGTAGCTAAAGCCGATATAGTCGACGCAGCCCTGAGTCAGCGCCACGCGGTCTTCTTCGGTGATGTCCAGCGCAAAACCGCGACGCTCGAAGTAGTTCAGCAGGTGCTGCGGATAGCGGCCGCGCACGTGAACGTCGGTAAACCAGTAGCGGCGATGCATGGCGTTCATCGCCATCATCATGTCGTTGGGCGCGCAGCTCAGCGGGTAAATCGGACACATGGCGATCATGCAGCCAATCTGCAATGACGGGTTAATTTCGCGGGCGGCTTTAACCGCCAGCGCGCTGGCGACCAGCTCATAGTGCGCCGCCTGAAACATGACCGGCTCGCGGTCCTCCCCCGGCAGATATTTCAGTCCGGAGTTGGTGAACGGCGCAAAATCTTCGTGGAAGTTGGCCTGGTTATTGATCTCATTGAAGGTCATCCAGTACTTCACTTTGTGCTGGTAGCGGGTAAATACCACCCGGGCAAAGCGGACGAAGAAATCAATCAGTTTACGGTTACGCCAGCCGCCGTACTCCGTCACCAGATGGTACGGCATTTCGAAGTGGGAGAGCGTAATCACCGGCTCAATACCGTGCTTCAGGCACTCATCGAACAGGTCGTCGTAAAACTGCAGCCCGGCCTCGTTAGGTTCCTGCTCATCGCCCAGCGGAAAGATGCGCGTCCAGGCAATAGAGGTGCGGAAGCATTTGAAGCCCATTTCGGCAAACAGCCGAATGTCGTCTTTATAGCGATGATAAAAATCGATCGCTTCGTGGTTGGGGTAGTTTTTCCCCGGCAGCACGCCATCGGTGATTTCGCGCGGTACGCCGTGCGCGCCTGCGGTCATCACGTCGGCGACGCTCACCCCTTTACCGCCCTCTTTCCAGCCGCCTTCCAGCTGATGCGCCGCCACCGCGCCGCCCCACAGAAAACCTTCTTTAAATCCGGACATGTTCTCTCCCTATGCGCAGTCGCCGCTCTGCGACCGGTATTGCTGATTGAAATGGTAAACCGCGCCTACCAGCCCGGCATCGTTGCCGTGGCTGACGGTGTCGATATATTCCGCAATGCCAAACCAGGCCAGATGTTCGCGCAGCAGCGCCAGAAAGCCCGGTCGTTCCACAATCCCGCCGCCGATCAAAATCGTTTGCGGGTCGAATAAGTTGACGAGGTTGTAAAGCCCGGTACCCAGGCCGTTAAAGAATTCAGCGACCAGACGTCGACAGGTGGCGTCGCCCGCATCGTAGCGGTCAAAAATCTCTTCGCCAGTGACGTCATCCAGCGCCTTGCCGATATGTTCAGCGTAGCGATGGCGCAGCACGCGCAGCGTGCAGTTTTCGTTCATCGAATAGCGCCGCACATCGCGGGTGCCCGGACGCGCGGTTTGCATATAGCCGAACTCGCCGGCGCGGAAGCGCGCGCCGTGGACCAGCTGGTTATTACAGAAAATCGCCCCGCCGATGCCGGTGCCGATGGTCAGGACCAGAAAGTTGCTCATGTCGGCGGCTTTACCCCGCCAGCGCTCGGCCAGCAGCACGCAGTTAGCATCATTCTCAATGGCCACGGGCAGGCGAACCTGCTGCTCAAGCCAGCGCTTGATGGCGAAGTTATCGAATTTACGGATGGCGCCGCCCATTTCGATAAAGCCGGTGTGCGGGTTAACGTAGCCGGGCGCGCTGATTGCCACCCCTTCACACGCCGGGTGAGCGGCGATCCACGCCAGCATCGCCTGCAGGATCTGGTCGCCGTCGCTGTCGACGATGTTCTGCTTTCCTTTCTCCAGCAGCGTGCCTTCGCGCGTCATTACCCCCATTTTTAACGCCGTGCCACCGATATCAAATGCGGCAATGTTCATCCTCAGCTTTCCTCCAGAATCCATCACATTCGCGGTTTATCTCTCCAGAAATCAGGAAAGAAACCGGTTTCACTGGCATGATGATTATTCCCGACAACGCTGGCAAGCAGAAGAATGTACCCGGTTTCATTTTCGTGAACAGTATCAAATTTGCGCACTTAACGGCCGTTTTACATCGGCTGCAAAGCAGGCTCGCAAACGTTTGCTATCCCTGTTAGAATTGCGCCGTTTTTTATTGCTACCGCAAACGCGTGGAGACTTCGCAGTGACCGATAAAACCTCTCTCAGCTATAAAGATGCCGGCGTGGATATTGATGCAGGCAACGCTCTCGTCGACCGTATTAAGGGCGTGGTGAAGAAAACCCGCCGCCCGGAAGTGATGGGTGGACTGGGCGGATTCGGCGCGCTGTGCGCGCTGCCGCAGAAGTATCGCGAACCGGTTCTGGTCTCCGGCACCGACGGCGTCGGCACCAAGCTGCGTCTGGCGATGGACCTCAAGCGTCACGACACTATCGGTATCGACCTGGTCGCTATGTGCGTAAACGACCTCGTGGTTCAGGGCGCAGAGCCGCTGTTCTTCCTTGATTACTACGCGACCGGCAAACTGGATGTCGATACTGCGTCGAGCGTAATCAGCGGCATTGCCGAAGGTTGTCTGCAGTCAGGCTGCGCGCTGGTGGGCGGCGAGACGGCGGAAATGCCGGGCATGTACCACGGCGAAGATTATGACGTGGCCGGTTTCTGCGTTGGGGTGGTAGAAAAATCAGAAATTATCGACGGCAGCAAAGTGGCCGATGGCGACGTACTGGTGGCGCTGGCTTCCAGCGGCCCGCACTCTAACGGCTACTCTCTGGTGCGCAAAATTATCGAAGTCAGCGGCGTTGACCCGCAAACCACCGATCTCAACGGTAAGCCGCTGGCCGACCATCTGCTGGCGCCGACCCGCATTTATGTGAAATCCGTACTCGACCTGATCGCCAACGTTGACGTGCACGCCATCGCCCACCTGACCGGCGGCGGCTTCTGGGAAAACATCCCGCGCGTGCTGCCGGACAACACCCAGGCGGTCATTGATGAATCCTCCTGGCAGTGGCCGGACGTGTTCAACTGGCTGCAAACCGCGGGTAACGTTAGCAGCCACGAAATGTATCGCACCTTTAACTGCGGCGTCGGCATGGTCATCGCGCTGCCGGCGGAAGAGGCGGATAAAGCCATTGCCTTCCTGAACGACAAAGGTGAAAGCGCGTGGAAAATAGGGTATATCAAAGCCTCTGATTCCGAACAGCGTGTGGTCATTGAATGAAAAACATCGTGGTGCTGATTTCCGGTAACGGTAGCAACCTGCAGGCGATTATTGACGCCTGCGCCCGGAAAAAAATCAACGGCACCCTGCGTGCAGTCTTCAGCAACAAGGCCGACGCGTTCGGCCTTGAGCGCGCGCGCGCGGCCAATATTCCGGCTCACGCGCTCGCCGCCAGCCAGTTTGCCAACCGGGAAGCTTTCGACCGCGAGCTGATGCACGAGATCGATGCTTACGCGCCGGATCTGGTGGTTCTCGCCGGCTACATGCGTATTCTTAGCCCGGCTTTTGTCGCCCACTACCAGGGGCGCATGCTGAATATCCACCCTTCCCTGCTGCCAAAATATCCGGGGCTGCACACCCATCGTCAGGCGCTGGAAAATGGCGATGAGGAGCACGGGACGTCGGTGCATTTTGTGACCGATGAGCTGGACGGAGGTCCGGTGGTTCTGCAGGCAAAGGTACCGGTTTTCGCTGAAGATACCGAGGACGACATTACCGCCCGCGTACAGGCGCAGGAGCACGATATCTATCCCCTGGCTATCAGCTGGTTTGTCGACGGCCGCCTGCGCGCGGAAGGAAACGAAGCCTGGCTTGATAATGTTCCTCTTCCACCGCAGGGATATGCGGCAGAAGAGTAAACTTCCCCGCCTCTGGCGTCCGCTGGAGGCGTTTTTCATTAGCTCAGGTTTCCCGCACGGATGACCGCTCGCATTTTTCCAGACACAGCGCTTGCGTATTCCAGCCTGCCGGTAGGGGAACTGGACGCTGCCAATCAAGTTCTGTGATGACTAAATCGGAAACCCCCTGCGCAAACAGGACGGGTAGCCCTCCGGGATAGGGTTCGACTCCCCAGGCCTTTCCCGTTTCTGGGTTGAGGCACCAGGCGTTATCGATACCCATTCCCGTTGGCGAAAGAGGATTACACGGCGGACGAATATCATAATTCCCCTGCCAACCGTGGCAATGCAGTCGCTGGGTAAGCTGAATACTCTCGAGTCGTATTCGGTTGATCATGGAAGGGGTTTCACTGTGCATATTGATGGCGCCTTCACATTCTCCGCAAAGCCCACGAAACTGGATTTGCGTAATCTCACCGGGCTCGATCTGCGGATTCCTGCGGCGCGCGGAGAGGAAAATCGGGTCCGCCTCCCCCCAGTGACAGGCTGGCGCCGCCACACACTCAAAAGTCATGCTGGTAAAGAGCATTCTTCGTAGCCGGCCGCCATCTCGTGAAATCAGGCCGATACCGCGATTCGAATCATAGATAGTGCAGTTGCTGACCACAATATCTTCAATATCTTGCCAGGTTTCCGTGCCGATTTTAAAAGCGCAGCTTTTTGAGCGCAGGGTACAATTGACGATCGTCACCTGACGTAGAGGACGTTGGATAGCCGCCGGTTTATCGGTGGTTTTCAGACAAATTGCATCGTCCGCCGCACTAAAAAAACTATTAGCAACGTGTACCTGCTGACAGCTATCGATATCCAGCGCATCAGTATTTGCCATTGTCAGATCGTTATCGACGGTAATGCCATCAATCACCACCTGTGAACATGAAACAAGATGAATTGTCCACATCGGCGCATGGTGTATACAGATATTTTCCAGCCTGACCCGCTGGCAATTTTCCAGAAGAATCATGCGCGGCCGCTGTTCGGCGGGCGTGCGATAGCCCATATCATCAACCGATGAGGAGAACCAACCATCGGCATTACCGTAAATAGTACCGCCCCCACAAATCGAGATATTTTCGGCATCCTGGGCATAGAGGAAAGCCCGGTCTGAGCACTCTGCGCGGCTTAAGGCCACCGCCTGGGTGAAGTCAGCATAATTATCGCTGACGATGAGTTCTGCACCGGGTGACAACCACAGGCAGGTGTTTGACCCCATGCGTAACCCGCCAAGGTAATATTTTCCACTTTCCACCACCAGCGTACCGCCGCCCGCTTGCGATAAGGTATCCAGCGCTTTTTGAAAAATCTCAGTGTCGCGAGTAATACCATCTGCGTGCGGATGCCAGTTTGAAAGAAAAATGTTCATAGGATTTCCTGAGATGAAATGGGAATGCTATCTGAACACAGTCATTATCGATCGCCGTAGGGCAAAACAGCATCGACATAAGTAATCTGTCGCCGTTCTCACAACGTCCTTTTTTCCCGCAGTGCATCTGTGATTTCGGACACATTTCTTCTCGCTCCTTCCGCAGAAATAGCGATGGCTATCACATTTCATTTTTTCGCCCGTCCTAATACTGCCGGCCATATCACGCTATTTATTTCATTTAATCCGCTTTCTCCGCCCCGCTCTCAGTTCTTAACAAAAGCGCCTTAATGACGATTCCGCAAAATTTTCACCTCTTTTACTGTGCTACTTCCTCTTTACTGACAGAAGAGACAGGAAAAATGACGAGGACAGTAACGGCACCACGGGAAGTAAAAACACGCAATATTCTCTGCTGGGGGATGGGCGATATCTTCGGCAGCGGGGCAATGACGATCACCGGGCTTTGGCTGCTTTATTTTTATATTGAAGTGGCGGGCCTTTCTCCCGCCGCCGCCGCATCCATCTTTGCGATCGCCAAAATTTGGGATGGCATCACCGACCCGATCATGGGTTATATCACCGACAATATTCGCACGCGCTGGGGGCGACGCCGAATATTCTTTATTATCGGCGCGCCGCTCTCCTTTTGCTTTGCCCTGATGTGGGTAAGCGGTTTTGGCTATGCCTGGTATCTTGGTACTTATTTGTTATTCAGCACCGTTTTTACCCTCTTGATGGTGCCCTACGATACGCTGCCTGCGGAGATGACCTCGCGTTACGATCTGCGTTCAAAAATGTCTGGCGCGCGGATGCTATTTGCCCAGGCGACAGCGTTTTTATCTGCACTTATCCCAGGACAAATTTTGGCGCACGTCGCCGATAAATCGCAGGCATTTTTATATATCGGCCTGGTCTTTTCCGTACTCTTCGCCCTACCGTGGATCTTCGTTTGGCGGGGAACCTGGGAACGGGAGAATCTCCCGCCGCCTTCGACTCAGCGCGGGATGGGGAAAACAATTATTTCGCTGTATCGAGAAATGGCTTCAACTTTCCGTTTACGTACTTTTCGCATTCACATCATGATGTACGTTGGCGGAGCCGTCGCCCTGGATATTTTCGGCTCGCTGTTTATGCACTATCTTACATATGTACTTCAGGTCGGCGCATCCTTAGCTTCCCAGGCAATGAGCCTGATGACGCTATTTCAATTTTTTGCCATCCCTTTCTTTACCTGGCTTTGTATTCGCATCGGCAACGGCAACGCCTACAAACTGGCAATTGCACTGATTATGTGCGCTCTACTGTGGTTCAGCCAGCTTTCCGCCTCCATTAGCCATTTATCAGGGTTCTTATTCGGCGGGGCCATCGTGATGGGCATCGCACGCGGCGGAACCTATCTTATCCCATGGAACGTCTACAACTTTTTACCTGATGTGGATGAAGCTTATACCGGCGTCAGACGTGAAGGCATTTACGCGGGCGTCATGATGCTAACGCGCAAATTTTCCCAGGCCCTGGCCCTGTTTATTGTTGGACTGGCGCTGGAGGCGTTTGGCTTTACCAAAGGCGCAGAGTCGCAAGATGCCGCCGCGCTAAACGGCATCTGGTGGGTATTCCTTATCGGACCGGGTTTACTCACTCTGCTGGCGATGTACGGCGCGTTTCGCTTTCGTCTAAGCCAGGAGTGTCATAAGACGCTTACCTTCGAGCTAGAGCGTCTGCGGTCTGGCGGTAAACCCGAAGATGCATCAACGCAGGTACGACAAACCGTAGAGTTACTTACCGGGCATCCGCATATGAATACCCACTGGCAGCATACAGCTGAAACGACAGCGCAAAGGAATCACTATGTCGCAGAAAATAAGCCATCCTGAAATCATCCGTCTTATCGAAAAACTGATCGATAGCCTCACCGCAATTCAGGATGACAATGGTCAATTCCTGCAGCGCCTGCCTGACGGGCGCGTGATTGATACAAAAGGCTGGGCTGGATGGGAATGGACACATGGTATCGGCTTGTTTGGTCTCTACCGCTACCATGAACTTACCGGCTCATCTCGCGCCAGGCAGATTATTGACGACTGGTTCAGCGCCCGTTTCGCCGAAGGAACGCCGGAGAAGAATATTAATACCGCGATCCCTTTTTTGACGCTTGCCAGTCGCTACCAGCAGGACGCTCGTCACGAATGGCGCGCGTATCTGGAAGTGTGGGGAGATGCGCTTTATCGTCAGATTCCGCGCACTGATGAAGGCTGCATGCAGCATGTCACCTACGAAAACGCGCATTATCAGCAAATCTGGGATGACACCTTGATGATGGCGGTCCTGCCTCTGGCCAGAATTGGGCTTTTATTGCAAAAACCTTACTGGGTAGAAGAAGCAAAATTTCAATTTCTACAGCACATTCAATACCTTACGGATAGAAAAAGTGGTTTATGGTTTCACGGCTGGAATTTCGACGGCAGGCATCATTTTGCCGGTGCCCGATGGGCTCGTGGCAATAGCTGGATAACACTGGCGATTCCTGAACTACTGGAAATGCTCAATCTTGATGAGCATGACGCCTTCTATCGCCAGCTCTGTAACATCCTGCAGGGCCAGGTATCCGCCCTCGCCCGCTGTCAATGTGAAAACGGGCTATGGCCGACGCTATTAGATGATGCAACAAGCTACGCTGAAGCCTCAGCAACAGGGGGATTTGCAGCCGGTATCCTGAAAGCGATACGTCTCGGCTACCTGGACGACAGCTATCTACCCGTTGCCGAACGAGCAATCGCAGGCATTATTGAGCATATCTCGCCGGAGGGAGAATTAACCCAGGTTTCATTTGGCACGGCAATGGGACACGACCTTGACCATTACCGACGAATCCCCCTAACTGCGATGCCATATGGCCAGGCGCTGGCGATACTCAGCCTGGTCGAGGCTTTATACCGCACGCGTTAATACCTAATGCCTGAGTGCCGCTAGTTCGCTACTCAGGCTATCAGCCAGGCTACGAACCCGACCCGCATCGAACATGATATAAAACCCAGGTGATGCTTCGTTCATCTGCTGGCAAAGCATCTCCATTTCGGATGCCCCCTGATACAACGCCTGCACGTTGATATGGCAGATTTCTCTCATACTCCAGCTATTCTCCACCTCACGAGCAAAATGCAGCGTAAAAAAAGCTTTCTGTGCATGCGTGAACAGCTGACAGTAGAGAGCGAGCCCCCGCCATTCATTCTGCCAGAGCCGATAGAGCGCCGTGGGAAACGCGGCATTCTCGGCAAACTCCAGCGCCTGCGCGCATAGCTTCAGGGCATCTGCCGCTACCTCATCCTTCTCTTGCGCAATTCGGGTGAGGTTTTCCATCGATATTTGCGGATCGTCACGCGTGAAGTGGATATCCTGGGCCGACCCCGGCAGCCAGTGATTACGCGCCAGCTGGCTGTACAAACTCCATACTGCCTGACCATAGCTTTCCGGTAGCTGACTATGGCGGTGAAAAACGTGATCGCGAACATAAATCGCCTGGTAAAGCACCTCCGTTGCCTGCTCAAGTAGCTGCTGAAAACGGCGGGCGACTGTAACATCGGGGCACCAGCCGTAACGCTCAGCCAGCCAGAGATCCAACAGCTGCTCCTGGGTCTTTCCCGCACCATGACCTAACAGCTGGCTACAGGCAAACAGATTGCATTCGCTTAACGTTTCCGGTATCCAGTGGTTATCAACGCTCTCCCAACTGGTTTTGCATATCGCACCGGTGATTCTGGGATTCGCGCTTTGGCACCACAGCAGTCGGCCTTTTAACTCATCAATGCGCAAGAAAGGCATAACGCCCCAGCCCACCTCTTCGCCTGCTAAATCAATATCAACCCAGACGTCTCGCATAGTGACCTGAAGCAGTGCGGGATTATTTGGAAATGCTGGCCAGAAACGTTCTGGCGTTAACTTGATCGATACCGAAACGCTTGGCGGAAGCGGCTCGATAGCATCAAGAACGGTACCAAGATCATCATTACTTGCAGGGAAAACCCGCAAAACCAGATGTTTATTTTGTGCGGTAACCACCTGGCTGAGCGCTTGAAAACAACGGCGATAGAGCACAAAGCTTTGCGACGGTTGCCGGGTATTTTCAGGCTCATCCCTGGCGTTTATATCCCATTTAGGGCGCGTAATCGGCAATAAACCATCGGTGCTGGAAAGCGCAATAATTAGCCCTGTTAAAGCTGGAATTCCCTGACAAACGCCGCGAATTTTGTCTGTCAGCCAGCGGCTCCAGAAATCCACATCAAAAAGGATCCCTTGCTGGTTATCCAGTAGATACTTATGCGACAACAGCAATTCCGTTGGGAAATCCAGCTCTTTTGCCTGTAAAAAAAATCGCAGCCCCTGCTCGCGGCAATACATGGCGAGACGATTAAGGTAGATACAGCGCGCTCTCTGCTGACTGGAAACGCTATCGTTATAGTGAAAAGGCGTATATCCCTTCGGGGACACCAGCTTACCGAAGAGATCTGCCTGCCCCACCACGATAGTATTAAAGCCATGCAGAGAGGCATACCTGACCAGATTGCATACCGATGACCAGTTCCATATATCCTGATTATTCAGTTCTAACGCTCGCGTCTCCCACATGGTTTTGCTCCTGAATCTCACCTTGCCTTGAACATAACGTAAGTCGCGAAAATCGTCTGTTTTTCTTCGCTATATACTGAAAGAAAACAGTCATACTTCTTTGACATAATTGGACATTCAGTGGCAAAGCTCGCCATAATGAAATAGCAACATACATCTACCGGAGTGTGAGCTGTAATGGGCCAGGAAAAGCTATACATCGAAAAAGAACTCAGCTGGTTATCCTTTAACGAGCGCGTACTTCAGGAAGCGGCGGACAAAAGCAACCCGCTGATCGAGCGCATGCGCTTTTTAGGGATTTACTCCAATAACCTCGATGAATTTTATAAAGTGCGCTTTGCCGAGCTGAAGCGCCGCATCATCATCAGCGAAGAACAAGGCAGTACCGCACACTCTCGCCATCTGCTGGGCAAAATTCAGGCCCGCGTGCTCAAGGCCGATCAGGAGTTTGACGGCTTATACAACGAGCTGCTGCTGGAAATGGCGCGTAACCAGATTTTCCTGATCAACGAACGCCAGCTCTCCGTCAACCAGCAGTCCTGGCTGCGTAACTACTTCAAGCTGTATCTTCGTCAGCACATCACGCCAATCCTGATTAACCGCGAAACGGATCTGGTGCAGTTCCTGAAGGATGATTACACCTACCTGGCCGTCGAGATTATTCGCGGGGATACCATCAATTACGCGCTGCTTGAAATTCCGTCAGACAAGGTGCCGCGTTTTGTGAACCTGCCGCCGGAAGCGCCTCGCCGCCGCAAACCGATGATTCTGTTAGATAACATCCTGCGCTACTGCCTGGATGATATCTTCAAGGGCTTTTTTGATTACGACGCGCTGAACGCCTACTCGATGAAAATGACCCGTGACGCCGAATACGATCTGGTGCACGAGATGGAGTCGAGCCTGATGGAGCTGATGTCCTCCAGCCTGAAACAGCGCCTGACCGCCGAGCCGGTGCGCTTCGTTTATCAGCGCGATATGCCCGACGCGATGGTCGAAATGCTGCGCGATAAGCTCTCCATCTCCAACTACGATTCAATGCTGCCGGGCGGTCGTTACCACAACTTTAAAGACTTTATCGGCTTCCCGAACGTCGGCAAAGCCAATCTGGTCAACAAACCGATGCCGCGTCTGCGTCATCTGTGGTTTGATAAATTCCGCAACGGCTTTGACGCAATCCGCGAACGCGACGTGCTGCTTTACTACCCGTACCATACGTTTGAACACGTCCTTGAGCTGCTGCGCCAGGCCTCTTTCGACCCAAGCGTGCTGGCTATCAAAATCAACATCTACCGCGTCGCGAAAGATTCACGGATTATCGACTCGATGATTCACGCCGCCCACAACGGTAAGAAAGTGACGGTCGTCGTGGAGCTGCAGGCGCGTTTCGATGAAGAAGCCAATATTCATTGGGCTAAACGCCTGACCGAAGCCGGCGTGCACGTTATCTTCTCCGCGCCGGGCCTCAAGATCCACGCCAAGCTGTTCCTGGTTTCGCGCAAAGAGGGCGATGAAGTCGTGCGCTATGCGCATATCGGCACCGGCAACTTCAACGAAAAAACCGCGCGTCTTTACACCGACTACTCGCTGCTGACCGCCGATGCGCGCATCACCAATGAAGTCCGCCGGGTATTTAACTTTATCGAAAACCCCTACCGCCCGGTCAGCTTCGATTATCTGCTGGTGTCGCCGCAAAACTCGCGTCGCCTGCTTTATGAGATGATCGATCGTGAAATCGCCAACGCGCAAAATGGCCAGCCGTCGGGCATCATGCTGAAGCTGAACAACCTGGTCGATAAGGGGCTGGTAGACCGTCTCTACGCCGCTTCCAGCTCCGGCGTGCCGGTTAATTTGCTTATTCGCGGTATGTGCTCGCTGATCCCCGGTCTGGAAGGAATCAGCGAAAATATTCGCGTGACCAGCATTGTTGACCGTTTCCTTGAGCATGACCGCGTTTATTGCTTTGAAAACGGCGGCGATAAGCAGGTTTGGCTATCGTCCGCGGACTGGATGACGCGCAATATTGACTATCGTATCGAAGTGGCCGCGCCGCTGCTGGATCCGCGCCTGAAACAGCGGGTGCTGGATATTTTCGATCTCCTCTTCAACGATACGGTGAAAGCACGCTATCTTGATAAAGAACTGAGTAATCGCTACGTGCCGCGCGGCAATCGCCGCAAAGTGCGCGCACAGATGGCGATATACGACTACCTCAAATCACTTGAACAGCCCGATTAACCTATGCCAATAAACGAAAATGCCCCTCGGCCGCAGGAGTTCGCTGCGGTCGACCTCGGTTCGAACAGTTTTCATATGGTGATCGCCCGTGTCGTTGACGGGGCAATGCAGATCATCGGTCGTCTGAAGCAGCGCGTACATCTGGCCGACGGCCTGGATGAAAACTCTGTACTGAGCGAAGAGGCTATTGCGCGCGGGCTGAACTGCCTGTCGCTGTTCGCCGAGCGCCTGCAGGGTTTTGACCCATCAAGCGTCTGTATCGTCGGCACGCACACGCTGCGCCAGGCGACAAACGCCGCAGAGTTCCTCAAGCGCGCGGAGCAGGTCATCCCCTACCCGATCGAAATCATTCCCGGCAACGAAGAAGCGCGTCTGATTTTTATGGGCGTGGAGCACACGCAGCCGGAGCGAGGCCGTAAGCTGGTCATCGATATCGGCGGCGGCTCTACCGAGCTGGTTATCGGCGAGGATTTCGAGCCTCGCCTGGTGGAAAGCCGCCGTATGGGCTGCGTGAGCTTCTCTCAGGCCTACTTTGCTGGCGGCGTCATCAACAAAGAGAATTTCCAGCGCGCGCGTCTTTCCGCCGTGCAGAAGCTGGAAACTCTGGCCTGGCAGTTCCGCATCCAGGGGTGGAACGTCGCTCTGGGCGCATCGGGCACCATTAAAGCCGCTCACGAAGTGCTGGTGGCCATGGGCGAGAAAGACGGCTTCATCACTCCCGAGCGCCTCGAGATGCTGGTCGAAGAGCTGCTGAAGTATAAAAACTTCGACTCGCTAAGCCTGCCCGGGCTGTCTGAAGATCGGAAAGCCGTTTTTGCGCCCGGTCTGGCTATCCTGTGCGGGGTGTTTGACGCGCTGGCGATTAAAGAGCTGCGCTTGTCCGACGGCGCGCTGCGCGAAGGCGTACTGTACGAGATGGAAGGACGTTTCCGTCACCAGGATATCCGTAGCCGCACCGCGCAGAGCCTGGCGAACCAGTACAATATCGATCGCGAGCAGGCGCGTCGGGTGCTGGAGACCACCACGCATATTTATGAGCAATGGCAGGAGCAGAATCCCAAGCTCGCGAACCCCCATCTGGCGGCGCTGCTGAAATGGGCGACCATGCTGCATGAAGTCGGCTTGAATATTAACCACAGCGGCATGCACCGTCATTCGGCTTATATCCTGCAAAACAGCGATCTGCCGGGCTTTAATCAGGAACAGCAGATGCTGATGGCCACCTTAGTTCGCTATCACCGTAAAGCGATTAAGCTGGATGATTTACCGCGTTTCACGCTGTTTAAGAAGAAGCAGTTTCTGCCGTTAATTCAGCTGCTGCGCCTTGGCGTGCTGCTGAATAACCAGCGTCAGGCAACGACAACGCCGCCGAGCCTTACGCTGAAAACCGAGGCAAACCACTGGACGCTGACCTTCCCGCACGACTGGTTTAGCCAGAATGCGCTGGTGCTGCTCGACCTGGAAAAAGAGCAGGAATACTGGGAAGGGGTGCCTGACTGGTGGCTGAAAATCAGCGAAGAAGAGAAGCCTGACGCGGCAAGCTAGTTTCGCGCATATGGGCCGGACGTCCGGCCCATTCGCTTATCAAGCCTCAACCAGCGCCTCAAGCGGGGCCGGTTTGCCGATATCATAGCCCTGCATATAATCAATCCCCAGCGAAACCACAGCCTGCCGAATCTCGGGCGTTTCGACATATTCGGCCACCACCTGCATATTTTTCATCCTCGCTAGAAGGCAAATAGAGGCAACGGCCTGATAGTCCAGACTGCTGGTCACCAGATTACGAATAAAACTACCGTCGATTTTCAGCAGATCCGCATTCATCGTTTTCAGCCGCGCGTAGCTGGCATAGCCGGTGCCAAAGTCATCAATCGCTACCCGACAGCCCAGGTCCTGAAGCTGCGCCAGGGTTTTCCGCGCCTGCTCGGGATTGGTCAGTGAATGGTTCTCCGTCAGCTCAAAAATAATCTGCCAGGGTTCAATGTCATAATGCTCCAGCAGCGTTTTTACCTGCTGATGAAAATAACTGTTACTCACTGAAAACGGCGAGATATTTATCGCCAGGCGCATTCCAGGAAGCTTTTTGCGCCGCTTGTCCATAAAGATCAGCGTATGTTCGAGGACCCAGCTATCGATACGCGCCGACAGTCCAAACTCGTGCGCCACCGGTAAAAAGACATCCGGCATGATGATTTCATCGTTGTCGTTCAGCATTCTCAGCAGAACTTCATGATAGCTATCCCCCCGGATGCCGACGATCGGTTGTGCCATCAGAACGAAGCGATCGTGCTCCAGCGCCTTCACCAGCTGATTCATTATCATGACTTTGTCTTTCAGCTCCTGCTGCGTATTAATGGCGCCGCGACGCTGTAAATTTTCAGGACTTCCGGTCGCCAGGGAAAGGTCAGCCGCGCCGCTGAGTTCTCCAAGCAGTAAATGCAGATGCATCACCGGAGAGCGAACGTTGCAATAGCTGAATCCCACGGGCGGCTGCAGCGGCATACCGTTCCAGACAAAGCGAAACTTTTTGAGACGGTCAAACAGCAGGGGGACTCGCTGCTGATGGTCTTCACTGTGCAGATGGATAACCAGCTCGTGCCCGGCCATCTGATAGATATCCTCCCCGGGCTGCAATAGATCGCCAAGCGACTCGGCCAGCAGCTGCTTGTACTGAATGCGCAACAGAACGCCGTAATGGCGGCCCAATATTTCCAGCTCGGGAATGCGTAAGAAGCACAGTACTGACCAGGAGGATTTATTTAACGCCCGGCTCAGCGCGCGGATATTGGGCAAGCGTACAACCGGATCAATGAAGGCCATCCGCCGCATACGCGCATAAAAAATTCTCTGCTGCGTCGCCAGCATCGCCATATAGGCGATAATAAATGAAAACACCAGATAGCTTGAGGAGATAATAGCCAGCTGATTACTGTAAATCGGTGAATGCGGGAGATATTGATAATGAAAGTGGATAATAACGATTAATATAGGGGACCAGACCAATGAAATGAAGCGATAGCCAAAACGCATCGCCCCCCACAGCATCACCGGCATAAGCAAGGACAAGGTATAATTTGTACTAAAAATAGTGCTCGTACTACTTAGCGGCATTAATAGCAAAACTAATAAAATTAACAGCACTACCGCCCATAAAATAAACTCAAAGTACTTTATTTTCGGATCGATCTGCAGGCGAATCTGAGAAACAAAACCCCGAATATAGAGCGGGTTGCGGATAATTCGAATCAGAAAGTAGCATAGCGGCACGCCGGTCAGGCATCCGGCCATCAGGGCCTGAAAGGTGATAAGCGAACGCAAACTTAAGGGGTTGACTCCGATCAACCCGGTCGCGCGAGGATGGATCCCCAAATACTCGGCGAGCTGGGAAAGGATAAGAAAGATCAGCGATGGCAGCAACATTTGCCAGAACAATCGTTGAGGCATCAGTCGCACATTGCCATGCGAGATTTGCTGTCTTCGCGGGACAAAAACGCGATACCCGCCCCAGCAAAGGACGGTCGGAATAAGAAAATGGAAAATCACGCCGATGGAATCTTCCAGCGCCATGCCGCGCGTAATGGAAAGCAGCAAACCGACAACGATCCCCGGTAAAGCAGCCCAGCCGAAAAACAGCATCAGGCTCAGCACTAACGCCAGAGGTAAATAGTAAAGATAAACTTCATTACCATTCAGTACAGCAACGGTGTTCGCCCATCTTGCCAGGGGGAGTAAAAGGATGGGTAAGATGAGCGGCAGCGACCACCATTTATCCCGATATCGTCTGTAAAGTTTAATAATGTTCATAGATGCTCTACGGATAACCCTAAATCCTGCAGGGTATATTCAGGCAGGCATCCAACCAACCGTCATAATCGCGCAAGGAATAACAACGCGGAACTGGCTGGTGATTTTAGTTGTCGGTGAGAATAGACGATTGATATAAATCAAAAAATCACGTGGCTAATATTAATAATGTCTTTTTTTTAACATCAATTTGCGATAAGCAGAAAGCATGTAAATACGAGGATTATCTTATATAACATTAATTAATGTTTTACCCCTGGGATTTTTACATCCTCATCAATTGACCCTTCCGCGTTACTGTGCCTTAATACGCACATCGCCCATCCTTTGGGTATACTTTAAGGAACCTTTTGTGAGTCAGGCACCCAGTATGCGTAAACGACATCGATTTAACCGTCGCATGACCCGTATCGTACTGCTTATCAGCTTTATCTTCTTCTTTGGACGCTTTGTCTACTCCTCCATCGGTGCCTGGTACCATCATCAGGACAAAAAGCAATCGCAGCAATCCACTATCACCGTTGAACCTTCAGATCCGCTAAAAACGCCGGTACAAAAATAAGCGCGGTACGTTGTTCAGCAACCGGCCTGAGAGAGCAAACGCAGCACTTCAGCGATGCCTTTGCTGATGATTTTATCCTGCCGCATGACGATGCCTAACTGCCGATACAGGCGCGGAGTCAACGATTGCACGTTCAGGCCAACGCGATCCTGCGGATCCTCTACCGCCATACGCGGCACGATGCTGTATCCCAGTCCCGCTCGCACCATCCGCTTAATCGCCTCAATGCTGCCTAACTGCATGACTGGCACGACCATCAGTCCATTATGGCGAAACCAGCCGTCAATCAGATCCCGGGTTCCGCTCCCCGCTTCAAAAGCAATTAGCGGCAATGATTGCAGAACCTCTGGCGTCAGCGGCGAGGGCAGGTCGTCCTGAGCATCGCTAAAAATACCGACAAACTCTTCATCTAAAACCGGCGTCACCGCCAGGCTGCGTCCGTTCGCCGGAAGCGTACAAAGGCCCAGATCAAGCCGGTTCTCCTCGATAGCCCGAACCACTTCCAGGGTATTGCCAACCGTTACCCTCACCGTCAGCAGAGGGTGATCCTGATGCAGCTTCTGCAGCAGCGGCGGTAACAGGTGGATACAGGCAGTCGCCCCGGTACCCAACGTTATCGAGCCGCTGATTTCTCGATTGAATTCGCTAACCGATTGCACTGCCGCGCCCACCGCCAGTTCAATCCGCTCGCTGTGCGCCAGCAGGGCGATGCCGGCCGCCGTCGCTTTGATGCCTCGTCCTGTTCGCTCAAGCAGTCTGGTTTGGAGAAATTGTTCCAGCTGACGTACCTGCAGACTTACCGCAGGCTGCGACAGCCCCAGCAGGTCAGCTGCGGCGGAAAAGCTTCCGCGCTGTACCACCAGGCGGAACGTCGCCAGATTTCCCAGATTGAGCGTCATCATCACAAAGTTTCTCTTATAAGGGTCATAAATGGACCGGCCTGCCTCCACAATAGCGTGCAGGGTATGCTGCCGACAACAGCGTAACAAAATGGACGATCATGAAAACATCTGCAAAACCACTCTCCGCGCCGGGCGCTGTCACGCTTGCCGCCGGGTGCAACCAGCTAATAAACTGGGGAATCTCATTTTATATGCCCGGCACTTTCGCCAGAGCTATTGCTCAGGAGACCGGCTGGGCCGCAACGGAAATCTACTTTGGCCTGACTATCGCCATGCTGATGATGGCGATGCTCTCCCCGTTTGTCGCCCGGCTACTGGCCCGCTTTGGGGGTCAACGGGTGGTGGTCACGGGTACGCTGATGATTTCAGCGGGCTGCCTGGTAATGGCTTACGTCCAGAGTCTGCCGGGCTGGTTCGCCGCCTGGGTTCTGACCGGCGCCGGGATGCGTCTGGCGCTCTACGACGCGCTGTTCGCCGCGCTGGTGAATATCTATGGGCAAAGCGCCAGATTAACTATCTCGCGCGTGACGCTGGCCGGCGGCCTGGCTTCGGCTCTGTTCTGGCCGCTCGGCGCCGGGTTGTTGACGCAGATGGACTGGCGGCATGCGCTGCTGATTTATGCCCTGTGTGGCCTGCTTAGCGCGATGCTGCTGTGGAAAATGCCAAATCACAGACTGCCGTCACCGAAACGGATAATGCAACGCCAGCGGCTCTCCCACCGCGATAAACGCCCTGCCCTCCTGTACGCGTCGCTGATTGCGCTGGTAACTTTTGTTTCCAACGGTACCTCGACGCATCTTCCCGAGTATATCGCCAGCGTCGGGCTTTCTGTCGCGGTGGGAATGCTGTGGGGGATTGGGCAAACCGGCGCGCGCTTTCTCGAAGTGGCATCCGGTTCTGTCCTTACGCCGTTGCGGCTAACGATACTGACCACCCTGTTGATGCCGCTCTGCTTTGCGCTCGGCCTGAGCGGGCCATATCTGTCGTGGGCGGCCGGCGGATTTGTGCTGGGTTACGGCGCGATCAACGGCCTGACGACCGTATTTAAAGCCACTCTGCCGCTGCAGCTTTTTGCCACCGAGGATTATGCCCGGCGAACCGGTATTCTGTTGATTCCCGCGCAGCTGCTGGCCGCCGCCTCGCCGTTTGCCTACGCGTGGCTGAATGATCATCTCGGGATAAGGGGTAGTTTAGCGGTTTCCGCCGCGCTGGCCCTGGTGGTGGCAGCTCTGGCGATGGCCATTGCATGGTGTCAGCGGGAGAATACGCCAGCGGCGATTGAAGAACGGGGTTGACAGTAGAAACCCGGTGTATCGGTATTCATCGTCTCAGGGAATGCCGTAATCCGGCGATCTTGTTAAGAAAAATGCCATTAATGACGTCAATCATTAATGGCATTATTTTTTATTCAATTAACGCAAAGAATAAAGTTTATTCCCACTCAATGGTCGCCGGCGGCTTACCGCTGATGTCGTACACCACGCGGGAAATACCGTTAACTTCATTGATGATGCGGTTGGATACGCGGCCGAGGAAATCGTACGGCAGATGCGCCCAGTGAGCGGTCATAAAGTCGATGGTTTCAACCGCACGCAGGGAAACGACCCAGTCGTACTTACGGCCATCGCCCATGACGCCAACGGAACGGACCGGCAGGAACACGGTGAACGCCTGGCTCACTTTGTTGTACAGGTCGGCTTTGTGCAGCTCTTCAATGAAGATTGCGTCCGCGCGGCGCAGCAGGTCGCAGTACTCTTTCTTCACTTCGCCCAGCACGCGCACGCCCAGACCCGGCCCCGGGAACGGGTGGCGGTACAGCATATCGTACGGCAGACCCAGTTCGAGGCCGATCTTACGCACTTCATCTTTGAACAGCTCGCGCAGCGGTTCAACGAGGCCCATCTTCATCTCTTTCGGCAGGCCGCCCACGTTGTGGTGAGATTTGATGACGTGCGCTTTACCGGTTGCGGAAGCCGCGGACTCGATGACGTCAGGGTAGATGGTCCCTTGCGCCAGCCATTTCACGTCTTCCAGCTTCAGCGCTTCTTCGTCAAACACTTCAACGAACACGCGGCCGATGATTTTACGCTTCGCTTCCGGATCGTTTTCGCCCGCCAGCGCAGCCAGGAAACGCGCCTCGCCTTCGACGTGAACGATGTTCAGGCCGAAGCGATCGCCAAACATATCCATAACCTGCTGGGCTTCATTCAGACGCAGCAGACCGTTATCCACAAAGACGCAGGTCAGGTTTTTACCGATGGCGCGGTGCAGCAGCATGGCGGTGACGGAGGAATCCACGCCGCCGGACAGGCCGAGGATCACTTTATCGTCGCCAACCTGCTGACGAATGCGCTCAATAGCATCGTCGATAATTTTGGCCGGGGTCCACAGCGCTTCACACTGGCAGATATCGCGTACGAAACGCTCCAGCATGCGCAGACCCTGACGGGTGTGGGTGACTTCCGGGTGGAACTGTACGCCGTAGAAACGCTTCTCTTCGTTAGCCATAATGGCGAACGGGCAGGTTTCGGTGCTGGCAACGGTGACGAAGTCAGACGGGATGGCGGTGACTTTGTCGCCGTGGCTCATCCAGACGTCCAGCATCGGCTTACCATCCGCGCTCAGCGCATCTTCGATACCGTGAATCAGGGCGCTATCGGTCTGCACTTCAACCTGCGCATAGCCAAACTCACGTTCATTAGAGGCTTCAACGTGGCCACCCAGCTGCATCGCCATAGTCTGCATGCCGTAGCATACGCCGAATACCGGCACGCCGGCTTCAAAGACATACTGCGGCGCGCGCGGGCTGTTATCTTCGGTGGTGCTTTCCGGACCGCCGGAAAGAATAATGCCGTTAGGATTAAACTCACGAATTTGAGCTTCAGTCACGTCCCATGCCCATAGTTCACAGTAGACACCTAATTCACGAACGCGACGCGCAACCAGCTGGGTGTACTGAGAACCGAAGTCCAGGATAAGAATACGATGTTTATGAATGTTATCCGTCATTGACGATAATTCCGAGACAAGTGATACAGGTTAAATAAATCGCCCGGCGCGTGGCCGGGCGATGAAAATCAGGAGCCCATGCGGTAGTTCGGGGATTCCTTGGTGATAGTCACGTCGTGAACGTGGCTCTCCTGGATACCCGCGCCGCTGATGCGCACGAATTCCGCTTTGGTCCGCAGGGTGTCGATGGTACCACAACCGGTCAGGCCCATACAGGAGCGCAGGCCGCCCATCTGCTGGTGAATGATCTCTTTCAGGCGGCCTTTATAGGCGACGCGGCCTTCGATACCTTCCGGTACCAGTTTGTCGGCGGCGTTATCGGTCTGGAAGTAGCGATCGGAGGAACCTTTAGACATCGCGCCAAGGGAACCCATACCACGGTAAGATTTGTACGAACGGCCCTGATAGAGTTCGATTTCACCCGGGGACTCTTCGGTACCGGCCAGCATTGAGCCAACCATGACGGCGGCTGCGCCTGCGGCAATCGCTTTCGCGATATCGCCGGAGAAACGAATACCGCCGTCGGCGATAACCGGGATACCGGTGCCTTCCAGCGCTTCAACCGCGTCAGAAACGGCGGTGATCTGCGGAACGCCCACGCCGGTCACGATACGAGTCGTACAGATGGAGCCAGGACCGATACCCACTTTCACCGCGCTGCAGCCGGCTTCCGCCAGCGCACGTGCGCCCGCGCCGGTCGCCACGTTGCCGCCGATGATTTGCAGGTCAGGATATTTCGCACGGGTATCGCGGATACGCTGCAATACGCCTTCAGAGTGGCCGTGAGAGGAGTCGATCAGCAGAATATCTACGCCCGCGGCAACCAGCGCATCCACGCGCTCTTCGTTACCGGCGCCCGCTCCCACCGCCGCACCGACGCGCAGGCGACCCTGCTCATCTTTACAGGCGTTTGGTTTACGCTCCGCTTTCTGGAAATCTTTAACGGTGATCATGCCGAGAAGATGGAAGCTGTCATCAACAACCAGCGCTTTCTCAACGCGTTTTTCATGCATTTTGGCAAAAACCACTTCGCGGCTTTCGCCTTCGCGAACGGTCACCAGACGCTCTTTCGGCGTCATATAAACGCTCACCGGCTGATTCAGGTCGGTGACGAAACGCACGTCGCGACCGGTGATGATGCCGACCAGCTCGTTGTCTTCGGTCACCACCGGATAACCAGCAAAACCGTTGCGTTCAGTCAGCTCTTTCACTTCGCGCAGAGTGGTGGTCGGCAGGACGGTCTGCGGGTCGGTAACCACGCCGGACTCATGCTTCTTCACGCGCTTAACTTCTTCCGCCTGGCGTTCGATGGACATGTTTTTATGAATAAAGCCGATGCCGCCTTCCTGTGCCAGGGCAATTGCCAGACGCGCTTCCGTCACGGTATCCATTGCAGCAGAGAGCATTGGAATATTCAGACGAATGGTTTTCGTCAGCTGAGTGCTGAGATCGGCGGTATTTGGCAGAACGGTTGAATGAGCGGGAACGAGGAGGACGTCGTCAAACGTCAGGGCTTCTTTAGCGATACGTAGCATGGGCAATATCTCGACCAGGGTGGATAAATATTGCCGTGGCATTATACAGAGCGTAACCGATTGCATCTACCCTTTTTTGCAAATAATACTTGCGATCCCCTCCCAGCAGGTTACTATCGACTGAATAACCTGCTGATTTAGAATTTGATCTTGCTCACATGTTGCCATCTCAATCCCCCTCAATTTACACGGTTAGCCGCCTCAATCAGTCGGTTCGACTGCTGCTCGAACGTGAAATGGGTCAGGTATGGATCAGCGGCGAGATTTCCAATTTCAGCCAGCCCGCTTCCGGCCACTGGTACTTCACCCTAAAAGACGATAACGCCCAGGTGCGCTGCGCGATGTTCCGCAACAGCAACCGCCGCGTGACGTTCCGTCCGCAGCACGGGCAGCAGGTGCTGGTCCGCGCCAATATCACGCTGTACGAGCCGCGCGGCGATTATCAGATCATCGTGGAAAGCATGCAGCCTGCGGGCGAAGGTCTGCTTCAGCAGAAGTATGAACAGCTCAAGACCGCGCTGGCGGCGGAAGGCTTGTTCGATCTGCAGCATAAAAAAACGCTCCCCTCTCCCGCGCACTGCGTTGGCGTCATCACCTCAAAAACCGGTGCTGCGCTGCACGATATTTTACACGTGCTCAAGCGCCGCGATCCTTCCCTGCCGGTGATTATTTACCCGACCGCCGTCCAGGGGGAAGATGCGCCGGGGCAGATCGTTCGCGCGATTGAGCTGGCCAACGCGCGCCAGGAGTGCGACGTGCTGATTGTCGGGCGCGGCGGCGGTTCGCTGGAAGATTTATGGAGCTTTAACGATGAGCGAGTGGCGCGGGCGATTTTTGCCAGCCCTATTGCCATCGTCAGCGCCGTAGGCCATGAGACTGACGTCACTATCGCCGATTTTGTCGCCGACCTGCGCGCCCCGACGCCTTCCGCGGCGGCGGAAATGGTCAGCCGCAACCAGCAGGAGCTGCTGCGCCAGCTCCAGTCCGGGCAGCAGCGCCTTGAAATGGCGATGGACTACTTCCTTGCCAACCGCCATCGTCGCTTTACCCAGATTTTTCACCGCCTGCAGCAGCAGCATCCTCAGCTGCGGCTGGCCCGTCAGCAAACGGAGCTTGAAAGATTGCGTCAGCGCATGCGTTTCGCTCTTGAGACGCAAATAAAGCGCGCCGACCAGCGCCAGCAGCGCGCCGCGCAGCGCCTGAATCAACAAAACCCACAGCCGCGAATTCACCGCGCCCAGAGCCGTATTCAACAGCTGGAATACCGGCTGGCGGAAAACATCCGCGCGCGTCTTGGCGAGCAACGTGAACGCTTCGGTAATATGGTCACGCACCTGGAAGCCGTCAGCCCGCTGGCGACGCTGGCCCGCGGCTATAGCGTCACTTCCGCCAGCGACGGTAAGGTGCTGAAACAAACGAAACAGGTGCGCGAGGGAGACGTTCTCACTACCCGTCTGAACGATGGCTGGGTAGAGAGCGAAGTGAAGAACATCACGCCGGTGAAGAAAACCCGTTCCCGCAAAAAAGCCGGATAAGCCTGCCATTTCGACCGAGGATAACTATACTGCTGTCATGCCCTTTTTAAACGGTTCTATCCGGCTAAGGAGCGTGATATGCCAGATGCTTATCCTCGTTATGTGATTCCGCCCTACATTTTACGCCGCATTGTCGATCGTGGTTCCCTTCAGCAGCAGCGCTGCGCGCAGAATACCCTCAGCCACGTTCAGACCCTGATGGCGCACGTTCCGGGGCGCCCTGCCGCGCCCCACGTCACCACGCCGGGCCTGCTTGAACGCGACATTTATGATGCCGGGCAGACCCAGGATCTACCGGGTACTCAGGTCCGTTTTGAGGGACAGCCCTCCAACGGCGACGTTGCCGTTGATGAAGCCTATGACTATCTCGGCATCACCCATGATTTTTTCTGGAAGAGCTACCAGCGCGATTCGCTGGATAACCGCGGATTGAAGCTCACCGGCAGCGTCCACTATGGTCACGAATATCAAAACGCATTCTGGAACGGCCAACAAATGGTGTTTGGCGACGGGGATGGCGAGATTTTTAATCGTTTTACTATCGCCATTGACGTAGTGGCGCACGAACTAAGCCACGGCGTGACGGAGAGCGAAGCCGGTCTCATCTATTTCGAACAATCCGGCGCGCTGAACGAATCGCTTTCCGATGTTTTCGGTTCGCTGGTCAAACAGTATCAGCGCCAGCAGACGGCAGACAAAGCGGACTGGATCATTGGCGAGGGACTACTCGCGAAAGGCATCCACGGCAAAGGTCTGCGCTCAATGTCGCAGCCGGGTACCGCATACGATGACCCTGTCCTTGGCAAAGATCCGCAACCCGCCCATATGAAAGATTTTGTTCATACCCAGCAGGATAACGGCGGCGTGCATATCAACTCCGGCATTCCTAATCACGCCTTTTATCTCGCCGCCAGCGCCCTCGGCGGTTTTGCATGGGAGAAAGCGGGATACGCCTGGTACGACGCGGTGTGCGATCAATCTCTGGCAAAAGACGCCGATTTCTCAGCCTTTGCCAGACTGACGATTCACCACGGCGAGAAACGCTCTGGCAAAGAGACCGCAGAGGCGATTACTCAGGCCTGGGAGCGGGTCGGAGTGGTGCTATGAATCTTGCCGATCTTAGCGATGACGCGGTGATTGAGCTGGCGCGCGAGGGTGGCGTTGCCTGGATCCCGGCGCTCAGCGGGATGCGTAAGATCGTCGTGGCGAAGCTCAACGAGCAACAGAAGCAGCGGATCGCGACGATTCTCCAACAGTCGCTACCGCTGGGCAAGCCGCCGGGCCAGCCCGACTCGCCTGGCCGGGGCGACCAGCGTTTTTTTCGCATCCAGATCGTTAGCGAGCAGCGCTACCACAGCCTGATTATTCTCATCCCGGAGGATCGTGCGCCAGATTCACTGGTTGAACTCTGGCGCGACGGCGAAGGCTGCGTCAGCGATAAAGATTAAATCGGCACAAACTCGACGCGTTTTTTCGAAATCAGCCCGTGGCCATTCTGGCAAAAATAATCCACCGCGCCGCAGGCTTTTAACACCTCCAGCGGCTTGTGGCAGTCCGGGCAGCGGGCTTCGACAACATACTCTTTCGCACAACGCTCGCAGCGGGCGCTATTGCCCTGCACAGCAAGCTGCGTATGGCACACGGGGCAATCAAATTCCATGGTGACTCCTGACGAGGGGTATATCGCTTTATTTTATCACGGTTGCACAATCTGTGGCTGCTACCAGTCATTATCCTCCAGCAGGTTATTCGCCCCCAGGCGGTCCGCCACCTTTAATTTTATTCACCCTGCATACTGAATCGGGACTGAGCAAAAGCATCATAGACCTGCCTATCGGTAAACGGCGGAAAAGTGGCCCGTTTAGCGGCATCAACCAGCGCGGCACAATAGGCTTTATGACCTTCACTCGTTGTCACGCTATTCAGTTTCCCCTCATCGCTAAATCTCAGATGTATTCTGCATTTTTTTCCCGTCCAGCCATAGCGATTGGATAACCGGGAATCAATAGACTCTTTTATCGCTCTCGCCTGTTTGCCATATTTATCGTCATCGCTGAAGCGTCCGGAGCTACAGCTCCCAAGCGCTGATGTCTTATGACAGTCAGAAGGATGAAACGGCGTACAGCTGCTGGCTAAAATAACCAAACCGACCATCACTATTGTTTTTTTCATATCCCTGCCCCCATCGTTTGACACGATTCTCCCTACGCTCATTTACCTGTGTTCGACTTTAGCGAAAAGGGACGCCGCTGCTTTGAATACTGCCGGGCTGGTTTGGCGCTGGCACCTCTACGCAAGGCGGCCCCGGCGTGAAATGAATGGTAATGATGTTATTGCTGGAAGGCTTCCCTTTGACGTATCGCCATTTTTCCATTGCGGCCCTGACTTCATTATCAAACATTCCGGAAGGATCGGAGCTTAATAACCGAACGTGAGTCACACGCCCATTCTCATCAACGTCAAATTGCGCTTTAACCTGACCCGGTATCCCTTTTTTTTCGGCTTTCGCGGGATAAGCAGGCTTAACGCGCGGTTCAATCGGTTGTGATTCAGCGGCACAGGCTATGGGAATAAGAAACAGCATCAGGAGGGTTAAAAGGCGTTTCATTCAGACCTCATTGTCACAAAAAATATTTATCCTCCCTGGTTTTTCTCACATTTATAACCCAGCCTCAAGCGAGTTTATTATTATTCTGCGCATGACAATGGCGATAATAAAAAAAGCCCGGCGGATGCGGGCTTTAGGTTTTTGATGCTGGCGGATAGCTTATTTGCTTTTCTTGATGTGCTTAATCAAGCGCTTACGCTTACGCATCTGGTTCGGCGTCAGGGTATTGCGTTTGTTGGCAAACGGGTTTTCCCCTTCCTTGAACTGAATACGAATCGGCGTGCCCATCACTTCCAGCGATTTACGGAAGTAGTTCATCAGGTAGCGTTTATAAGAATCCGGCAGATCTTTAACCTGGTTACCGTGAATAACCACGATCGGCGGGTTATAACCACCGGCGTGGGCATATTTCAGCTTCACGCGACGGCCACGCACCAACGGCGGCTGATGGTCTTCGGCAGCCATGGTCATGATGCGGGTCAGCATAGCGGTGCCCACGCGACGGGTTGCGCTGTCGTACGCCTCGCGCACGGATTCAAACAGATTGCCTACGCCGCTGCCGTGCAGCGCGGAGATAAAGTGCACGCGGGCAAAGTCGATAAAGCCCAGACGGAAGTCCAGGGTCTCTTTCACCTGCTCTTTTACTTCCTGGCTCAGGCCGTCCCATTTATTGACGACAATCACCAGCGAACGACCGCTGTTGAGGATAAAGCCCAGCAGGGAGAGATCCTGATCGGAAATCCCTTCGCGCGCATCAATCACCAGCAGCACCACGTTGGCGTCTTCAATCGCCTGCAGCGTTTTGATCACCGAGAATTTTTCGACGACATCGGTAATTTTGCCGCGCTTGCGCACGCCTGCGGTATCGATAAGGACGTATTCACGCTCATCGCGCTGCATCGGGATGTAGATGCTGTCGCGAGTGGTTCCCGGCATATCGTAAACCACCACACGATCTTCACCCAGGATACGGTTGGTGAGCGTTGATTTACCCACGTTCGGGCGGCCCACAATCGCCAGCTTAATCGGCAGATCCTGCGGGTTAAAATCATCTTCCGGCTCTTCAAGCGCTTCGCCGTTCTGCTCGGCTTCGAACTGCGCCCAGTATGCCGCGTCTTCGTCCACTTCTTCCGGCGGGTTCACCTCGTCAACCCACGGCAGCAGCACGTGCTCGAGCAGGCTGGTGACGCCGCGGCCATGGGAAGCGGCGATAGGATAAATCTCGCCTAACCCCAGCGACCAAAAATCGGCAATCGCCTGATCGGCATCGATACCGTCAGTTTTGTTTGCCACCAGGAAAGTCGGTTTCTCACGGGAGCGCAGATGTTTCGCAATTGCCGAATCCGCCGGCATCAGGCCCGCACGCGCATCGACCATAAACAGCACCACGTCCGCTTCTTCAATCGCCAGCAGCGACTGTTCCGCCATTCGCGTTTCTACGCCATCTTCGGTACCGTCGATCCCGCCGGTATCGATACAGATAAATTCGCGGCCTTCCACTTCAGCACGACCGTACTTACGGTCACGAGTCAGCCCCGGGAAATCCGCGACCAACGCATCGCGAGTGCGCGTTAAGCGGTTAAAGAGCGTGGATTTTCCAACGTTAGGGCGCCCGACAAGCGCGACCACAGGTATCATGTTAAATGCCTCATACAAAAATCGATACAACGCCCGTTTTCACGGCGTTTTTAAAAAAGCCAAAACGGCCCCTGTCTGCCAGGGGCCGTTTCTCAAAAATAGACTACCGCTGTTGTTAACGCGTAATCGCGTACAGCGTGCCGTCTTTCGCCTGAATCAGCAGTTTGCCGTCAGCAACAACCGGATCGGTCAGGAAGCCTGAGCTGTCCACCTTCTGCTGAGCCACAAAGTGACCATCTTCAGGGTTGACCCAGTGCATATAGCCTTCGCTATCGCCAACAACCAGATTGCCATTATACAGCACAGGCGCCGTCAGCAGACGGTGCAGCAGATCGCTTTGCGTCCACAGCGTCACGCCGCCGTCGGTGGTGAGCGCCAGCAGACGGTCATTCTGGTCAACCAGGTAAATACGGTTGCCGTCGACAATGAAATCGTTCACTGAACCCAGCTCGCGTTTCCACATAATCTGGCCGCTGCGCAGATCCAGCGCCGTCAGGTTGCCGTTGTAGGCCAGCGCGTAAATCACGCCGTTCACGATAACCGGCGTCGTGTCGACGTCGTTAAGACGGTCGATTTCCGTCGGACCGGTCGCGGTAGAGATACGCTGCTGCCAAATCATCTGGCCCTGCTGCATCAGCACCGCGCTGACGCGACCGTTGTCGCCGCCCACAATAGCTGCGCCGTAGGCGGTAGCCGGAGCGGATTCGCCGCGCAGGGAGAGCGCTGGCATATCAAGGTTAACGGTCCATTTCACCGCGCCATCGGCTTCGTTCAGCGCCTGAAGCTGACCGTTAGTGGTATGAATCAGCACCATGCCGTCGCTGACGACCGGACGAGAAATCGCTTCACCCGCCACGCTCGCTTCCCACGCGACGGTACCGTCGCTGGTGTTCAGCGCATAAACTTTCGCTTTTTCGCTACCGATATAAACGTGGCCGCCGGAGACGGTCACGCCGCCGGAGAGCAGCGCAGGCGCGCGGGAGAACCAGCCGTCTTTCTCTGCCAGATTAACCGACCACACCTCTTTGCCGTCGCCTGAATTAAGGGCTTTAACGGTACCTTTACGATCTGCGGCATACACGACGCCATCAGCAAAAGCCGGGTGCAGGTTAGAGTAGAATTCGCCAATACCGCCGCCAACGGAGGTGCTCCAGGAGGTGGACGGCGTAAACTGGTTTTCCACCGTCGGCAGTGGCGACATTTTCACCACATCTTCTTCGCTGTTAAACAGCGAACAGCCGCTCAATAAGGTAACGGAAAGCAGCCCTGGCAGAAGTAATTTACGCAATTGCATCGAGTCCCTCTCAGATGGACAAATTATTTATTTTCATACGCATCATTTCGCTGAGCGCCGGTGAGGCATCGCTTTTCGCGCCCGCTTCCCATGCTGCTTTCGCCCCTTGCTTATCGCCTTTGCTCAGCAGGATCTCGCCGCGCAGGTCAGCGACAATCGCGGTCCAGCCTTCGCCTTTCACGGCATCCAGGGTTTTCAGCGCGGCATCAGGCTGCTTAAGCTGCAGCTGGACGCGAGCAAGACGCATATTGATAACCGATTTCAGGTTATCATCAGAAGCGGCCGTAAGCCCCTGCTGAAGCTGCTTTTCAGCGTTCTGCAGGTCGTTTTTCTCAACAAACTGCTGCGCCAGCTCAAGAGAAGCAAACGCACCATAGGTGTTTTTGCTGTCGGCGGCAAATTTCTGCGCAGCGTTCAGCGCTTCTGGTTTATCCGATTTGAGGGCGGAAATCGCATTTTCATAAGCCAGAGACGAGCCTCTGGCGGTATCCAACTGATGGGAGGTCCAGTAGCGCCAGCCAACCAGCGCGCCAACACCCAAAATCACCCCAACGGCCAGCGCCTTGCCATTTTCAGCAAAGAAACGCTTCAGCGCGTCGACCTGATCGTTTTCGTTATTGTAAAGTTCCACGCAGTCCTTCTCCTGACTAATGATTCCCGGGAGATTAACCCAGAAGTGTGCGCAAATGCGCGGCAACGCTATCCTGCGTTACGGTAGTTTGCTCTCCTGAGCGTAAATCTTTCACTACCACGTTTCCGTCAGCGATTTCTGACTCGCCCAGCACCAGCGCAACGCGAGCGCCCCATTTATCAGCGCGCGCAAACTGCTTCTTAAAGTTGCCGCCGCCGTGGTTGGTCATCAGCTTAACGCCGGGTAACGCATCGCGTACCTGTTCAGCCAGACGCATTGCTGCGGACTGGGTGTCAGTTCCGGAGGCTACCAGGTATATATCGACAACAGGATCGGCTTTAAATTCCGGATTCACTGCCTGAACCAGTAAAACAAGACGTTCCAGCCCCATCGCAAAGCCGACGCCAGGGGTTGCGCGACCGCCAAGCTGCTCAACCAGACCATCGTAACGGCCGCCGGCGCAGACGGTGCCCTGGGAACCGAGGCTGGTGGTGACCCACTCAAACACGGTGCGGTTGTAATAGTCGAGACCGCGCACCAGACGCTGATTCACGGTATAGCGGATACCGGCATCATCCAGCAGCGCGCAAAGTCCCGCAAAATGCGCTTTGGACTCTTCATCAAGATAGTCGCCCAGCGTCGGGGCGTCGTTCAGCAGCGCCTGGACGTCCGGGTTTTTAGAATCCAGCACGCGCAGCGGGTTAGTGTACATGCGGCGTTTGCAGTCTTCGTCCAGCTTATCTTTATACTGCTCAAGATAGGCCACCAGCGCGTCGCGATAGTTAGCGCGAGCCTCCAGCGAACCGATAGAGTTCAGCTCCAGCGCAACGTGGCTGGAGATGCCCAGCTCGCGCCACCAGCGGGCGGTCAGCATAATCAGCTCGGCATCAATATCCGGCCCCTGCAGACCGAACGCTTCCGCGCCAATCTGGTGGAACTGGCGATAACGCCCTTTTTGCGGACGTTCGTGGCGGAACATCGGCCCGATATACCACAGGCGCTGTTCTTGATTGTACAGGAGACCATGTTCGATGCCGGCGCGTACGCAGCCAGCGGTACCTTCCGGACGCAGAGTCAGGCTATCGCCGTTACGGTCCTCAAAGGTGTACATCTCTTTTTCAACCACGTCGGTCACTTCGCCGATAGCGCGTTTGAATAACGGGGTCTGCTCTACAATCGGCAAACGGATTTCGCTGTAACCGTAGCTACCAAGCACCTGCTTCAGTGAGCCTTCAATGCGCTGCCAGAGAGCGGTTTCGCCCGGCAGATAATCGTTCATGCCACGGATGGCTTGAATGTTCTTTGCCACGTTTATTCTCTTTATATATACAAAAATGAACCCCGGCGCCTCGCGCCCGCAGGTTCAATCATACACGGGAAGCGTATCGCTTCCCAACACGTTATTTCGCTTCAACCTGCTGAATATCGATGCGACGCGCCTCATCAAGCATCGATGCTTTAGCGCGAATACGCGCTTCCAGCTGATCGATCATATCGTCGTTATCCAGTCTGTCTTTACGTACGCCGTCTTCGTACAGGCCGCTTTTCTTGTTGCCGCCGGTCACGCCGAGGGTGGAAACCAGCGCCTCGCCGGGACCGTTTACCACGCAGCCAATGATCGAAATATCCATCGGCGTAATGATATCTTCCAGCCGCTGCTCCAGCGCGTTAACGGTACCGATAACGTCAAACTCCTGACGTGAACATGTCGGACAGGCAATGAAGTTGATCCCGCGAGAGCGAATGCGCAGCGACTTGAGAATATCGAAGCCCACTTTGATCTCTTCAACCGGATCCGCCGCCAGGGAGACGCGCAGCGTATCGCCGATCCCTTCAGACAGAAGCAGGCCGAGGCCGATCGCGGACTTCACCGCGCCGCTGCGCGCCCCGCCCGCTTCGGTGATCCCGAGGTGCAGAGGCTGATCGATCTGTTTCGCCAGCAGGCGGTAGGATTCAACCGCCAGGAACACATCGGAAGCTTTCACGCTGACTTTAAACTGATCGAAGTTGAGACGATCGAGGTGATCGACATGGCGCATTGCCGATTCCAGCAGCGCCTGCGGGGTGGGTTCACCGTATTTTTCCTGGAGATCTTTTTCCAGAGAGCCGGCGTTCACCCCGATACGGATAGGGATGTTTTTATCGCGAGCGCAGTCCACCACCATGCGGATACGCTCTTCGTTGCCGATATTGCCCGGGTTAATGCGCAGGCAATCAACGCCGTATTCCGCTACCTTCAGGGCAATGCGGTAATCGAAGTGGATATCGGCAACCAGCGGTACGCTAACCTGCTGTTTGATAAGCTTGAACGCTTCCGCCGCGTCCATCGTTGGTACCGAAACGCGCACGATATCCGCGCCAACGCGCTCAAGGGCTTTAATTTGATTTACCGTCGCCGCCACATCGGTGGTGCGCGTGTTTGTCATCGACTGTACGGCGATGGGAGCGCCATCGCCAATCGGCACATTCCCAACGTAAATTCGCTTTGACTTTCTACGTTGAATCGGAGCCTGGTTATGCATGAAAAATCTCCCGCGTTACCCGTCTGTTACTGCGCCGGTGATTGTTCGGCATTGAGGGTCAGACGTGCAACCTGGTTAGTTCTGATAAAACGACTCAAATCGACTGGTTTACCCAGATACTGTATCTGTACCGCCGCCGGGGCACCGATTTTCAGCTTATAAGGCGCCTGGCCGCTCAGATTGAGGTTACCGCCTTTACGCTGTAAACCGCTGAACAGCTTTTTACCGGTCGCATCGCTCACTTCCAGCCAGCAGTCGGCGGTAAAATTCAGCACCAGATCCTGGGCGGAGGCCGCCGCAGCGGTCACGTTTGCCTGGTCGGTCGGTAACGGCGAAGTTGCCGGCGCTGCCGCCGTATCGACGTTGGCCTGAGAAGGCGCGACAACGGCGTTATTCTCGGCCGGAGCCGGGGCCGGAGTCGACGCCGCTGGCGCCGGAGACGTTTCTACAGGCGCGCTGTTGGCGGCGGTATCCGGTGCAGAATTCGCCGATTGATTATCCAGAGGGATGCTTTGGCTGTTGCTATCGCCCGCATTCAGTTCGGCGGAGGATTGATCGGCCATCGTGGAGATCTCGTCCTGCTGCGCTTTGTGGTCCTGCCACCACCAGGCGCCGCTGAGGCCAATCACCACGAACAGCACCAGCCAGGTAAAGCTCATTAGCCAGCCGTCGCGCTTTTTACGGCGTTTACCCAGCGAGAAGCTCTGCATGGGGGCAACTTTCGCCGCCCGGATCGGAGCCTGCTTGGCCATCATCGGCAGCAGCTCTTCTTCAGGAATGTGCACAAGGCGGGCATAAGAGCGGATATAGCCGCGCAGGAAGGTTGAAGCAAGATCGGCGGGTGCCTTATCGTCTTCAATATCACGAACCGTGGAAACCTTCAGGCATAAGCGTTCAGCCACCGCCTGCTGGCTGAGCCCGAGTTGTTCGCGGGCATTACGCAGACGCGCGCCCGTGGTGTTTGCTTCTTGATGGTCTTGAGTGGCTTCAGTATTCATTCGCTACAACTACTGGTACGTGAAATTTAAAATTCAGCGCCGGTGACCCCGCGCCGCGAGACATCTGCTCAACGTCAGACAAACAGTATAAGTCCGTATGACCTGGTATCACAGAGACTTATCAATATTGAATGCTAAGCGGTTGTTGTACCGCTACATACTGCCTCAAAGTCGACAAAAACGCACCGTAATTATTAACCACAACAGCGTATTTCGCCCGGCGATTCCACATAAATATGCAGCGCACCGCCAGGGCTGTGCGCTGCATCATTGATTATCAGACCGCCTTCACGTCGATGGCTTCGCCCTGCATACGTTTACGCAGCGTACGCTTGGTACGGTCGATAACGTCGCCGGCCAGCTGACCGCAGGCGGCATCAATATCGTCGCCGCGGGTTTTACGCACGATCGTGGTGAAACCATACTCCATTAACACCTTGGAGAAACGGTCGATACGGCTGTTGGAGCTACGGCCATACGGCGCGCCCGGGAAGGGGTTCCATGGGATCAGGTTGATCTTGCACGGCGTATCTTTCAGCAGCGCGGCCAGCTCGTGCGCATGCTCGGTGCCGTCGTTGACGTGATCCAGCATGACGTATTCGATAGTGACGCGTCCCTGGTTGGCGTTGGACTTCGAAATATAGCCACGCACCGAGTTCAGGAAGGTCTCAATATTGTATTTCTTGTTGATCGGCACGATTTCATCACGAATGGCATCGTTCGGCGCGTGCAGAGAGATGGCCAGCGCGACGTCAATCATATCGCCAAGCTTATCGAGCGCCGGCACCACGCCGGAAGTGGAGAGCGTGACGCGACGTTTTGAGAGACCAAAACCGAAGTCGTCGAGCATGATCTCCATGGCCGGCACCACGTTAGTCAGGTTCAGCAGCGGCTCGCCCATCCCCATCATCACCACGTTGGTAATCGGACGTACGCCGGTGGTCTTCACCGCGCCGACGATTTTCGCCGCGCGCCAGACCTGGCCGATAATTTCCGAAACCCGCAGGTTGCGGTTAAAGCCCTGCTGGGCCGTAGAGCAGAATTTACACTCCAGCGCACAGCCCACCTGAGAAGAAACGCACAGGGTGGCGCGATCGTCTTCCGGGATATACACGGTTTCGACGCGCTGATCGCCAACGGCAATCGCCCATTTGATGGTGCCGTCGCTGGAGCGCTGCTCTTCAACGACTTCCGGGGCGCGGATTTCCGCGACTTCCTTTAATTTGCCGCGCAGAACTTTGTTGATGTCGGTCATCTCGTCAAAGTTATCGCAGCAGTAGTGATACATCCATTTCATCACCTGATCGGCGCGGAAAGGCTTTTCGCCCATGTTTTTGAAAAACTCGCGCATCTGCTGACGATTCAGATCCAGCAGGTTGATTTTGGCATCTTTGTTCGGCACCGTCAGTGCGGCGCTATCAGGTGTGACTATTTGTTCAGACATAATTGATTCCGGCCTCGTTATTACACGTTATGGCCCCTGGAGGGTTAAAAAGAAACGCCCCGGGAGCGACTGCTCAGCCGGGGCGCTGTATTCTACAAATTCTGGCCCATCAATACTACGTCTGCACGCAGCAATGATGAAAAAATCTGTAACTGCCAGGCAGCTCCTCGTGACCGGGGTGAACGCGCGCAGCCAACACCGCGACGGTCGAAAAGGCGACGAGGATGGTATCTCCAAAGTATTTTACGTCACGGCGAGGCGGCGAATTCGCAAATCCCGGGAGCATAGATAACTATGTGACCGGGGTGCGCGAATGAAGCCAACAAAGCGGTGGCGTGAAAGACGCGGGAGATTAGCGGGTGCGCGGGCAAACCTCGCCTTCAGCAAAGAAAAACGCGATCTCGCGCGCAGCGGATTCAACGGAATCGGAACCGTGGGTGCCGTTCTCGGTGAAGCTGTCAGCGTAGTCTGCGCGCAGGGTACCCGCCAGCGCGTTCGCCGGGTTGGTTGCGCCCAGCAGGTCGCGATGACGCTGAACCGCATTTTCGCCTTCCAGCACGGAAACCACGATCGGGCCGGAAGTCATGAATTCAACCAGACCGTCAAAGAACGGGCGACCTTCGTGCTCAGCATAGAAGCCGCGAGCCTGCTCAACGGTCAGATGCAGCATTTTGGTGCCAACAATTTTGAACCCTGCAGCTTCAAAGCGAGAAAAGATGCCGCCAATAACGTTTTTTGCCACCGCGTTTGGTTTGATGATGGAAAAAGTACGTTCAATAGCCATGATAACCTCTTTATATATGTTGTTCTGTTTTGCAGATGAGCAGATGAGACCGATAAATACGGCGCGAATTATAATCATCATCTAAGGCGATTGCCTATGTGTTTAGGTAACATTTTTTTAAAAAAAAGCGACCTTAAACAACAAATCCCGCCAATTAAGGCACGTTACGTTTATTGCACGGTGAAGTTCGCGGCAACAATTTGCCCCACCTCGTCCATCACTACCAGCTGATAACGGTCAGGGCGATCGATGTTAAGGGTCGCGCCGGCGCCTTCCACCTGCAGAGGCTCACCGTTAAGAAACCACCAGCGGCGCCCCTCCCCGCCGGTCGTTTGCAGCGGCAGCATCACCTTTTGCTCGCCGGGCAGCCGTTTAACCACCGCGCCTTCACGAAGACCGGAGAGCACCAGCGGAGCGGCATCCGCGGTTTGCACCGGCGGACACGCCGCCGAAACCGCAGGCAGCCTGACGCGACGCCGTTCGCCTGCGGGTAGCCAGGGTTCAAGCGGCAGCGGCCAGACGTCGAGGCTTTTCTCTACCGCGCCGGGGCAATCTGCCGCCACCCGCAGACCTTTCTCATTCAGCCACACCGGGAAGCGAATCCCGCGAATACCTTCCTGGCCGGGCAGCAGCAGGGTCGGCGGCTGGCTCTCATCGAGCAGCCAGGTGGCCAGCCGTCGGCGGCAGTTCGCGTCGCCCGCGGGTAAATTCTGCCCGCCGGGCCAGCAAACCGTCCCGGAGCTGACCGACGAAGGGCGAGGGTCGGCCGGCAATCCGCCGCGGCTCATCGCCGGGCGCGCCAGCAGCATATTATTCACCTGGTTCAGCAGCGGCACCGCGCTGGCGAAGCCAAACTGCCCGACGACCGGCGTGCCGTCGGGTCGTCCGGTCCAGATACCTATCAGATAGCGGGCGTTCACGCCGATCGCCCAGGCATCGCGGTAGCCGTAGCTGGTTCCGGTTTTCCACGCCAGCGGCACCACCTGCACCAGCGACGCATCGGGCACCGGCTGCGCTTCGCCGGCCAGTATGCGCCGCACGATCCACGCGGCGCCCGGCGACAGCAGCGGCCTCTCAACCAGCGGTGAGTCTGGCGTGATGCGCAATTGTCCCGCCTTACCATGGCGGGCGAACGCGCTGTACGCCGCCACGATATCCGCCAGACGCGCGCCGCCTCCGCCGAGGATCAGCGACAGATTCGGCTCCGCGCCGGCGGGCAGCATCAGCGGCAATCCGGCATTGCGTAGCCTGGCGGCAAAACGCTTCGGCCCGTAGGCCTCCAGCACCTGCACTGCCGGAAGGTTCAGCGAGCGAACCAGCGCGTCGCTGGCGCTCACCGGCCCGTGAAAACCGCTGTCAAAATTCCCCGGCCGGTAGTCGCTAAACCGTCGCGGCACATCCTGTAACAACGAAGCCGGATGGATCAGCCCCTCATCCAGCGCCATACCATAAACAAACGGCTTCAGAACCGAGCCCGGGGAGCGGATCGCCGAGACCATATCAATATGACCAAAGCGGCTATCATCGTTGATATCCACCGACCCTACCCAACCGCGCACCTTCATATTGGTATGGTCAACCACGATCATGGCTAAAGAGCTGCGCGGCGGCAGACGCGATTTCCAGTTCAGCGCCAGGTCTTCCAGCTGCCGCTGCAGTCCGGCATCCAGCGTCGTTACCACCTTCTCTGCGCGGCTGCTCGCCAGCGCGCGGCGGGCAAAAAGCGGCGCCAGCTGCGGCATCTGCCGCGGAAAGAGCCAGACGGGCTCTTCGATAGCTTCTCGTACCGGCAGCGATGGCCACACGCCCTGATTTTCCATCCGCAGCAGCACTTTATCGCGCGCCGCCTGCGCTCGCTCCGGCCAGCGATCCGGACGCAGCCTGCTCGGCGCCTGCGGCAGTACCGCCAGCAGCGCCGCTTCGCCATAGCTGAGCTGCGCGGGCGGTTTACCGAGATGGGCCCAGCTGGCTGCGCCTATCCCCTGCAGCGTACCGCCGAACGGCGCCCGGTTGAGGTAGAGCGTGAGGATCTCGCTTTTTGACAGATGCCACTCCAGCTGCAGCGCGCGCCATAGCTGACGCAGCTTGCCGCCGAAGGTTCGGGGATGCGGATCGAGCAGGCGCGCCACCTGCATGGTCAGGGTGCTGCCCCCGGAGATCACCCGCCCGGAAGTGAGATCCTGCCAGGCGGCTCGAACGATCGAGAACGGATTAACGCCGGGGTGATCCCAGAACCAGCGATCTTCATACTGGATCAGCGCCTGTAAATAGCGCGGCGAAACGTCAGCCAGGGTCACCGGATAGCGCCAGACGCCCTGCGCGTCGGCGAAACGCCACAGCGGCGTCCCGTCTTCCGCCACCACCACTCTGGCAGGCGTCACCTCGCGCAGCGGCAGCGGCCACAGGCGATCGGCGGCCAGCAGCAGCAGCCACAGCAAAAAAATAAACGCCGCCAGCCAGCGCCAGCGGCGTTTAATGCGCTTCAGTGCCCGCATTTAGGGTGCAACGGTGAGCGGTCCGCTGGCCGCGCCGGTTGCCCGCCACTGCGGCACGTACATTGACTCGACCTGCGGCTGCGGTACCTGATAGGTGCCCGGCGTCACCGCGCGCGCCAGATAAACCAGCGTCACCGGCTGGCCTTCATTGATAGCCACCGCGGCGACGAAGCGATCGTCGCGAAACTCAATGTGCTGAATATCGGCCTGCTGCATCTGGTTAAGCAGATTCTGCACCACCTCGCCGTTCTCCTGCAGGCTGGCGCTGCTGTTGGCCAGATTCTGGTTTTCCAGCTCCAGCCCCGCCGGGAGTAAATCCACCACCAGCGCGTCCGGGACGTTACGCTTAGCCGTCACTTCCAGCTTCACCAGCACCAGTTCGCCGCTGCGCAGCGAAGAGAGCGATTTCTGCTGGCCCTGGGTATCGAAAATTTGCCGTTCAATGCCGAGTACGTTGCCCCCCGGCTGCGGCGCGTTCTGCGGATAGCCGCTGCTGTCGAGACGGAGCCACAGCGGCTGCTGGCCGGTATTGGTCACCTGCAGGGCCGCCAGCTGGTCACCGGTCAGGTTGCGGGTTTGCGCTTTCTCGCCGGAGAGCGGTTCGGCCTGCACGGAGGTTTGCGCCTGCCAGCTGCCGGGGAGATCCTGCAGCGTACGCCCGGCCAGGAACAGGGCGTTACTCTCCTGCGTCGAGAGCCAGCGCTGGCCGTAGGCTTCGTCCGCCAGATGGCTGAGCAGCGTATTTTGCGCTTCCGGCAGCAGTTTGTTCTCCTCCAGCAGCGCCAGCTTCAGCGCATCATCGCGCAGCTCGCTGCCGTAATCGCCGAGCCAGCGGTTCGCGTCCTGCCGCGGCGTCGTCAGCGCCAGCTTCAGGGCTTCGTCGCCGCGCGGCGCATCGCCCATCAATTTCAGGGCCACGCCCAGCTGCAGCAGCGGCAGACCGGAACGCGCCTGGTCATGACGGCTCCAGACTTCGCGCAGCGCGCCGAGCGGCGCTTTCTGCTGCCGGGCCAGTACCAGCGCGGCGTAGGCCTGAGCGGCAAAGCGGCTGGCCTGGGCATCATCGCTATAGCGGACGGTCATCAGCCCCGGCTCCTGTAAATAACGCAGCAGGCGCTGGTTGCCGTTATTGACGGCGTTCGTTGGTACGCTGTAGCCCTGCTCGCCCGCCCGGACGAGGAAGTCCATCGCGTAGGCGCTCAACCAGTACTCCTCCGGCCCTTCTTTATCCCACAGGGCGAAACCGCCATCATCGCGCTGCATCTGCAGCAGACGAGAAATGCCGATATCCACCGCCGCGCGTCGCTTTTCATCGCTATCGCCGCCGATCCCCAGGGCTTTAAGCTGGGCGGCGTTGGTATAGAGCGACGGGAACAGCCCGCTGGTGGTCTGCTCCAGGCAGCCGTAAGGATAGGCTTTCAGGTCGCGTATATAGCGCGCCAGGTTCAGCGGCGGCTTACCGCTGAACACCAGCTGCCCCTGCAACGTGGCCGGCGAGAAGCCCTCGCTTTGCGCCGCCGGAGCCTGCCAGCTTTCACCCGGCTGGAGGACAGAGCCGGAATTCACGGTTTGCGCCGGGAAAGCCGGACGCACGCCCAGCTGCCACTGCTTCTGCATCGGCGCGAAGGTTTCACCCGGCAGGTTCAGGCCGCTGATGGTGGCATTCACCTGACCATCGCCAAAGCCTTGCTGCGCGCGAACCGGCACAAACAGGGTGCTGCGCGCGCCGGGAGCCAGATGCACCGGCGGTATTTCTCCCCCTTCAAGCTGCAGCAGACCGCTGGCGGCCAGCGCAACGTTGAGGGTCTGCGGCTTATCGGTCAGATTGCTGAGATCCAGCGCCAGGCGAGTGGTATCTCCGCTGGCGAGGAAGCGCGGCATATTCAGCTCGGCAATAACCGGCGCCGCCACGATCGTTTTTCCTTCGCTGCTGCCAAAATCCTCTGCGCTCCACGCCTGGGCCATAACCCGCAGTTCGCCGTTAAAGTCGCCAATCGGCAAAGTCACCGTCCCTTCGCCTTTCTCATCCAGCACCACCGGCTGCGCCTGCTGAGCGATAATCGTCACGTGATTAACCGGCGGTTTGCCGCCGCGTTTGAGTTCATCACCGTCGCCGCCGAAGCGCAGGCTGGCGAGTCTCCCCTGCCCTTCGATCACCTGACCATAGATATCGTAAATATCGGCGCCGTAGCGTTTCTGGCCAAAGAAGGCGTTCCACGGATCCGGCGTTGCATAGTCGGTGATATTGAGTACGCCGCTATCGACGGCGGAGAGCAGCACGTTAACCTGTTTCGGCGTCTCGCCTTCTTTGACGCTGGCCTTAACGTTGACCTTCAGCGGCTGGTTGGGGCGCATTTTATCCGGCGCTTCCAGCGTCAGGTTCAGACGGCGATTTTCATCGCCAAGCGGCAGATGCAGCAGACCCACCGCCCGTTTTGGCGTCGCGGACTGGGATTTATCCCCCGGACGAATCACCAGGGTGCTGAGGTAGAGGTCGTGACGATTCCACGCTTTATCCACCGGGATCGATAACTCCATCCCTTCCGCCGGGACGTCAATCTCCTGCCACCACAGCGGCCCTTCGCTTGATTCTACCAGCGCGTAGCCTTTACCGGCTGCCGGAGCGGCGATATGCAGCTTGATCGTATCGCCCGGTTTATAGGCCGGTTTGTCCAGCTTCATGGTGACGCGGTCCGGACGCGCCGCCCCCTGGCCATCGCTGTTATCCTGCCAGCTGTATCCGGCCCAGAAGCGCACGCTGCTGACCGCATCATCCGGCCCTTTAACTTCCAGGCGATAAGAACCCCACTCGACCGGGAAGCTCACTTTCGCCGTTTGTCCGGCTGAAATATCCAGCGACTCCTCGCCTTCCTGAAGATCTTTTTGATCGAACTGCGACTGCCAGCCTTCGCTCTCGGACCAGTTCCAGTAGTAGTCGCGGCGTTCGCGAATCAACCGAACCTGCAGCCCGGAGACCGCTTTCTTCTCACCTTTGGCGTCGGCATACACAATCTCAAACGCGGCGGTGCCGTTTTCATCCACCACCGGCTGCTTGATAGTGCTGTCGGTGCGATAGTCGTAAACCTCTTTCAGGGCAAATTCCGGTCGGATACCCGGCAGCGTTTCGGCCGGCCAGATCGGCTGCCTGACGGTGCGCGTGACCGGTCTGCCGCCGGATTCCAGCAGGCTGGCCTGCAGGATCACCTGCAGCGGCGAGCGGCTCTCCTGCCACTGGCTGGCGGCGGTGACTTCCGCATGTCCGCGATCGTCCAGGGTGGTCTGCACTTCATCCAGGCTGCGGGAAAGGTTCTCTTCGGCAATGTCGCCAAACTGGAAGCCCGGCAGCGCAGGCACCGCATCGCGCAGCGGACGCAGGAACAGTTTACCCTGCAGCGGGTTGCCGCTGGCCGGCGCGCCGTACAGATACGCCCCGCTCACGGCAAAGCTGACATCCGCAGCCGGCGAAACCGGGGCATTTTGCGGCGTGAGATTCAGCGCCATGCGCTCAGGCATAAAATCTTCAACGTGAAAATCCCACTCGCGCGGCTGGTTGTCGCCGGTGCTGGCGCGAATGTGCCACATCCCGGTCGCCGCGCCGCTATCGAGCGGATAAGTCAACTGATACAGGCCGTTAACCGGTTTGCTGACCGTCGAACGAATAACCTGGCCATCCGGCTGCACGACTTCCAGCTTCACCGGCTGCTCGGGGAGCGGTTTACCGTCACTATCGCGCAGTAGCGCGTTGAGAATAACCGTTTCGCCCGGACGATAGAGATCCCGTGGGCCAAACATAAATAGCTGCTTGCTGAAGCCCGGCGCGCCGGCGATGGAAAATTCAGCCAGGTCCAGCGCCGGAAGTTTGAGATCCAGCAGAGTGGTTTGCCCGTCCTTACGCGCTAGCAGCAGCGCCGCTTCTTTGTCCGTTTGCAGCGTCACGTGCCCCTGAGCGTCGCTCTTCGCCTGCGCCAGGGTTTGCCCTTTGGCGTTCAGCAGCTGCACATCGATACCAGACTGCGCCGCGCCGTTTTCCAGGCTCTGGGTAAAGACATCCAGCCGGTTGTGATAGCGGTGCGCGGATACGCCGATATCGCTGAGGGTGAACAGCGTCGCGGCGTTGCTATAGCTGTAGCGGCCCGCCTGGTTCATCACGGCGATATAGACGCCCGGCTCCTGCAACGGCTTGATATCCGCCAGCGGCAGCAGCAGTTTTTCGCGCGTATTGCGCGCCGGGTTAAGGTCAAAACGGCCGGTGTAGACCAGATCGGCCATCTTCAGCAGCTCGTCCGACTCCCAGTTGCTCAGGGAATTGCGGTATTCCCATTGGCTGACGAAGGCGGAGAGCGATTCAGGTTTGATGCGGAAAAAATTGACGTCGATGTTATCGACATTCAGCGCCATCACCGGCAGTCCGGCCACCACTTTCCCCGGCAGCAGCGAGCCGCGGCTGGCAAAGCCGATGCTCGGGGCAATATCGCGGGTGGTAATGGTTTTTTCAAAGCTGCTGTCAAAGGTCGCTTTATTCAGCGCCGCCAGGGTTGGATCTACCGATACAATCAGCTCGCGTTTTGGCTCAAGATGGCGAAGCCGCAGCTCTTTCAGGTTAGGCGCCAGCTCCCAGGCCCCATCGACTTTGCCGCTTTTTTTGTCGACCAGATGCACGCTGCGGGAGAAATCCTGATCCGGCTGCAGAGGGATTGAGAAGGTCAGCACCAGCGTCGACGCGCCGTCGAGCTGAACTTCAGAAGCATCCAGCAGCGTTAACGCTTTGCCTTTGCTTTTTTCAGCCAGCGCCGCCAGCTGGGCGCTGTCCGGCTTCGCGGGCGCGCTATCTGCCGCCGCGGATGGCGCCGACGCGACCGCCTGCTGTTTGCCGCTGTCGTCACAGGCGGTCAACGATAGCGCGGTAAGTAGCGCCAGAGATAGCGCCGCCAAACGAAATGGTTTCATCCTTCTAACCCCTCGGCCCGCAGGCCAGATAATTTCAGTGAACACATTATTATGCGTTAGCGGCAGAATTACCAATAGCGCGCTAGCAAGCAATATTGGTAGGGATCACGGGTAGCTGGAGTGGATTAATTTAACGGATATACCGCGCTACGATTTTTCTTATATCAACTTTTAATATCCTCAGCTATCGATACTTTTTATTCTGAAATCCCACTCTCTCTGCCCATATAAATTGACAAGGCGTGCGCTTTCTATTTATTGTTCGGGATATCATTGCCTTTAAAATATAAATTATTACGCCGGCGATGGTATTGACTGTACGTTCCAGCGTTTACCAGATAACACAACATCAACCCATCTCATATAAATATATATGGGATTAATAATATGGAAGTTATTTATGTCTCAGATGGTCGCACTGTCGATTATTATTTTAATTCTTTATATCGGCGACGTTGTTTCAACCCGCACAAAAGCCTGGATTCCCTCCGTATTTATCTGTGCGGTCCTGTTTTTAATCGGGTACTGGACATTTTTCCCGGCAGATATTATCAGCCGGGCCGGAATCGGCACGCCAGTTGCCATAATGCTGATGTATCTGTTAATCACCAATATGGGCACCCTGCTATCGCTAAAAGAGCTGGCGCAGCAGTGGAAGACCGTAGTCATCTCCCTCGCCGGCATTGCCGGGATCGCGGCGGCGGTCTTTGCGGTGAGCCTGGCGCTGTTCGACCGCAACACCGCGCTGGTCACCATTCCTCCGCTGGTCGGCGGTATCGTCTCATCGCTGATTATGTCGCAGGGCGCGAGCAGCGCCGGACTGGTCGACCTGTCGGTTTTTGCCATTTTGATTTACGTGATGCAGGGGTTTGCCGGATATCCACTCACCGCCATCATGCTGCAGCGCGAAGGTAAAACGCTGCTTGCCCGCTACCGCAGCGGCGAGCACCGACCCGATGACATCGCCGATGAGCACGCGATGCTCACCGTTGGCGAGGAGAAAATGCCGCGCCTGTTCAGTAAAATCCCCGTTAGCTACAACAGCAACTACTTTAAATTCCTGCGGCTGGCGCTGGTTGGCTGTCTGGCCTGGCTTGTCGCCGATCTCGCGAAGCCGATAGTGAATATCAGCCCCTTCGTACTGTGCCTGTTTTTTGGCGTGGTGTTTACCTCGTTAGGCTTTCTTGAAAAGCATATGCTGCATAAGGCGAACGGCTTTGGCTTCGCCATTATGGCATTGATGCTATTTATCTTTGATACCTTAAACAAAGCCACGCCGGAGATGCTGCTGCGCCTGCTTTTCCCGATGGTGGTGTTAATCGCCACGGCGGTGATAGGTATGTTTGTGGTCTCCTGGCTGGTCGGGAAACTGCTTGGCGTCAGCGGCCCGATGGCTTTCGCCATTTCATTGACCGCGCTGTACGGTTTCCCCGCCGACTATATTATTACCAACGAGGCCATCAACGCCCTCACCCATGACGAAAAAGAGCGTCAGATGCTCACCCACCATATGCTGGGCCCGATGCTGGTCGGCGGATTCGTCTCCGTCACCATGGTTTCGGTGGTGTTAGCCGGAATTCTGGTCGGCTATCTGACGCCGGTGCTCGGTTGAGCGCGTTGAATTTTTAGCAAATTATGGAGCCATTGATGATTAACCCTGACATCACCGCGATTATCGCCAGACAAGAACAGGCGATGATCGCTTTTCGCCGCGACCTGCACGCCCATCCGGAACTACCCTGGGAGGAGAAGCGCACCACGGATCGCGTCGCCGCCGAACTGGAGGCTATCGGTATCCCTTACCGCCGCACTCATCCCACCGGAATCATCGCCGACATCATCGGCGGCAAGCCGGGTAAAACCGTGGCTCTGCGCGCCGATATGGATGCGTTACCGGTACTGGAGCTGAACGATCCGCTCGGCTATAAATCACAAACCCCCGGGAAAATGCACGCCTGCGGCCATGACGCCCATACCGCCATGCTGCTGACCGCCGCCCGTGCGTTATATGACGTCCGCGAGCAGCTGGCGGGCAACGTCCGGCTGATCTTTCAGCCTGCGGAAGAGATTGCCGAGGGGGCGAAGGCGATGATTCAGCAGGGGGCTATCGATAACGTGGATAACGTTTTCGGGATGCATATCTGGTCCGGCACGCCGTCCGGCAAAATCTCCTGCAACGTCGGTTCCTCCTTTGCCTCAGCCGATTTGCTGAAAGTGACCTTCCGCGGCCGCGGCGGCCACGGTTCGATGCCGGAGGCCTGCATCGATGCGGCGGTGGTCGCTTCCGCTTTCGTGATGAATCTGCAGGCTATTGTGGCGCGAGAAACCTCCCCGCTGGAGTCCGCGGTAGTCACCATCGGCAAAATGGATGTCGGCACGCGCTTTAACGTCATTGCCGAGAACGCCGTTCTTGACGGTACCGTGCGCTGCTTCAGCCTGGAAGCGCGCCAGCGCCTGGAAACGGCCATTACCCGCTATGCCGAGCATACCGCCGCGGTATATGGGGCGACCGCTCAGATTGACTACTGCTACGGTACGCTACCGGTGATCAACGAAGAGCGCAGCGCGCTGCTGGCGCAGTCGGTTATCCGCGACGCATTCGGCGATGGCGTCCTTTTCAATGAAAAACCGACCACCGGCGGAGAAGATTTTAGTTTTTATATGCAAAATATCCCCGGCGCCTTTGCGCTGCTCGGCTCGGGCAATAAAGAGAAAGGCAGCGACTACGCGCACCATCACGGCTGCTTTAATATCGACGAGCAGGTGATGAAAAGCGGCGCTGAACTGTACGCGCAGTACGCCTGGCGCTACCTGCAGCAAAACGTGTTTTAAGCCAACTCTCCCCCGACGCCGCTCGGGGGAATATCACATTCCCGCCGCCTCTCCTTGAAAATGCCTTGTCGATATCGCAAAAAACAACAACAATCACTCTATTGTTGATGACACGGAGGCACTCATGTCTACCTCGTTTTTTGTCGCTGCCGACTGGCTGGCAGAGCATATTGATGACCCGGAAATCCAGATTATCGACGCGCGGATGGCCCCCCCGGGACAGGAAGAGCGCGATCTTAACGCTGAGTATCAGGCAGGCCATATTCCCGGCGCCGTCTTTTTCGATATCGAAGCCCTCTCTGACCACACCAGCCCGCTGCCGCACATGATGCCGCGCGCGGAGGCGTTTGCCGTCGCCATGCGCGAACTTGGCGTCAGCAGCGATAAGCATCTGGTGGTATACGATGAAGGCAATCTCTTCTCCGCACCGCGCGCCTGGTGGATGCTGCGCACGTTCGGCGTTGAAAAGGTGTCGATTGTCGCCGGTGGGCTGGAGGGCTGGCGCCGCGATGGGCTACCGCTGGAGCAGGGCCTCCCCGAACTGCCGGAAGGTGATTTTGACGGCCGGGTCGATCCGCTGGCGATCAAGCGCCTGACCGATGTGCTGCTGGTCAGCCACGAAGGATCGGCGCAGATCGTCGATGCGCGCCCGGCAGGACGCTTTAATGGCCAGGTGGCAGAGCCGCGACCGGGACTGCGCAGCGGGCATATTCCCGGCGCGCTAAACGTACCGTGGACGGAGCTGGTGATTAACGGCGAACTCAAAACCACCGATGAACTCAACGAGATCTTCGCGCGTCAGGGCGTCGATTTTGAACGGCCGATTATTGCCAGCTGCGGCTCCGGCGTAACGGCGGCGGTCGTCGTGCTGGCGCTCACCACCCTCGGCGTTAACGGCGTTAGCCTGTACGACGGCTCATGGAGCGAATGGGGCGCGCGGACGGATTTGCCGATTGAACCGGCGCAGTAGGCAGTAAAGAGAACAACGGGGGCCTGAGCCCCCGTTGAGTTAAATAATCCGATTGTGCTTAAAGTCGCGCAGGAAGCTGCCCCAGCGCTTTTCATAAAACGGCGTGATGTGGGCGATCATAAAGTGGCTAATCCCCTTTTCCCCCTCCACCACCTGACAGATATCAATCGGCTCGTCGCCGGGAAGCGTATCGGTCGCCACGCTGCCGGTCGCCTGAATAACCTCCTCAATATCGCCTTCCGCTTCAATGCCAATCAGCAGGTTGGCTGGCGCATCGGCGCTGTCTTTGATAGAGCATAAAAACGCGCGCTTCACCGTTTTCAGGGTCTTAAACAGCGCGGTCAGCGAGTCCACCATCTGCGCGGGCGGCTCGACAACCTCAGACAGCAGCAGCGACTCTCCACCTTCAAGCACGGTCTGGGTGCTGAGCGGGCTGCCCTCTTCCCCCAGCAGATGGCTAATCTCACGCGGCGCAAACTCTTTGCCGGTGGCGAGTTTGGCATTGAGATAGAGCGTTTCGCCGAGGGTCATGGCGAACAGCGTGCGCACCGGCATCACCACAAAAGACTGTTCGTCCTCAACGGCCTGCTGCAGCGCTTCCAGCGAGGTGAAAAAAGGAATGACCGATGTGCCATCATCTTTTTCCCAGTGCTGCAGATCCAGCACGCTGTCTTCAACGACCTGCTCGCCCTGAGCGGCGGCTCCGGGTACCCACACGGTAGCTTCCAGCAGCGTACGGAAAAACGCCGGACGATGGCCTGGCTCGGTAGCCGCCTTCTCCAGCAGGGTTTCTAGCTCATTTTTAGTTTCGGACATAGTAGTTCCACAACGAAAATCCCCTCACCCCGGCTCTCTCCACGAAGGAAGCGGGAGAAAGCCGAACGTGACCTCCCCCTGAAACATCAGGGGGAGGGTCAGGGGAAAGGGTTATTCCGCGGTCAGCAAATTAGCAATAGTGCGCACGCCGAGGCCGGTCGCGCCCGCCGACCACTGCTCAACCGCAGATTTGCGGTAGGTCGCCGAACAGTCGATATGCAGCCAGCCTTCATGATAATTCTCCACGAAGTGGGACAGGAAGCCCGCCGCGGTGCTGGCGCCGGCCGGATAGGCCGCGCTGCCGGTATTGTTCAGTTCAGCAAAGTTGGACGGCAGCTGGCCGCGGTGGAACTCAGCCAGCGGCAGGCGCCAGAAAGCTTCGTTTTCAGCCTGCGCGCTCGCCAGCAGGCGATTCGCCAGCGCATCATCAAAGCTGAACAGCGCGTGATAATCATTGCCCAGCGCGGTTTTCGCCGCGCCGGTCAGCGTGGCGGCATCGATGATCAGCGCCGGCTTTTGCGCCGAAGCATCGATCAGGCCGTCCGCCAGCACCAGGCGACCTTCCGCATCGGTGTTCATGATTTCCACGGTTTTGCCGTTGCGATAGTGAATAATATCGCCCAGTTTGAAGGCGTTACCGCTAATCAGGTTATCGGCGCAGCACAGATACAGCTTCACGCGCTTGTTCAGGCCGCGCGTGATGGCGAACGCCAGCGCGCCGGTTACCGTCGCCGCGCCGCCCATATCGGACTTCATCGAGTCCATAAACGCGCTCTGCTTGATGCTGTATCCGCCGGAGTCAAAGGTGATGCCTTTACCGACCAGGCAGGCGTACACCGGGGCTTCTTTGTCGCCGGTTGGGTTATAGTCCAGCGCCAGCAGGACCGGCGGACGCTCGGAGCCGCGGCCAACGGTGTGGAGGCCCAGGTAGTTCTGTTCGCGCAGATCTTCGCCCTTGGTGATGCGATAAGAGACGTTATCGCAGGCCACGCTGCACAGCAGGTCTACCGCACGCTGCGCCAGCTGTTCTGGCCCCAGCTCCTCCGCCGGGGCGTTGATGGTGTCGCGGACCCAGTCAATAATGGTCAGGCGGTTATCCAGTTCGCTTTTCTGCGCATCGTCGAGGGCCGGCCACTCCACTTTGCGGCTGCCTTTCGGGCCTTTATAGCCGGCCCAGAACGCCCATGCGCGATCGGTATCCCAGCCCTCGCCGTCAAGCGCGACATGTTTGATGCCCATGCCGTCAATTTTTCGCGCCGCGCGCTGAATCAAACCGAGGTCGTCTTTGCCGTTCAGATGCAGGGCGATGCCGTCGTTATTAATGCTGTAAGATGCTTTTTCTCCCCAGCGCGCATCGGCTGGCTGAGCGGTAAGCGTAATTTTCATAGCTTCGGTCATTATCATTATCCTTCTTAGCAAACGGGCCGCCGTATGGCAGCCCGTAAAGTTCTTTCGCTCGTTGATTCATCCGGCTTAAACCACCGGATAAATCATGACGCGAAAATTATTCTGCTTCGTCTAACCAGACTAGCAGAATCGCCTCAAGAATTTTTTCATTGGATGCGTTCGGATCGTCATCAAACTCTTCCAGATCGCAAATCCACTGATGCAGATCGGTGAAGCGAACGGTTTTCGGGTCGAGATCCGGGAAAGCGTCGTACAGCGCTTCGCCGATTTCACGACTATCGGTCCATTTCAGTCCCATATTAATGCTCGCGTGCGTGGTTGATGGTGTAACGCGGAATTTCGATGACCAAATCTTCGTCAGTCACCCGCGCCTGGCAGCTCAGACGGCTGTCGGGCTCAAGCCCCCAGGCCTTATCCAGCATGTCGTCTTCATCTTCGGTACTTTCCGCCAGCGAGTCAAAGCCTTCACGCACGATGCAGTGGCAGGTGGTGCAGGCACAGGATTTTTCGCAGGCGTGTTCAATCTCAATACCGCTACGCAGCGCTGCATCAAGAATGGTCTCACCGGTCTCAGCTTCCACAACTACGCCATCCGGACACAGGTCCTGGTGGGGCAGAAAAACAATTTTTGGCATTTTAAACCTCGTCCACGGATTGGCCTTTCAGCGCGATACGGACCGATTGATCCATACGACGTGCGGCAAATTCCTGGGTTTGTGTGTCGATATTTTTAATCGCTTCTTTGATTGCATCGGCATCATCGCCTGCCGCTGCGGCGCGCACTTGCTCCGCGGCGTCATCGATAGCCTGACGCTCTGCGGCGCTTAACAGCGCGGCGTCGGCGGCCAGCGCGCTGACCAGACTTTCCAGTACGCGCGCGGCTTCAACTTTTTGCTCGGCCAGCATACGCGCCTGGACATCCTGTTCGGCGTAGCTCATCGAATCTTTAATCATGCTGGCGATCTCGCCATCGGTCAGACCGTAGGACGGTTTCACCTGGATAGAGGCCTCAACGCCGGTCGATTTCTCCATCGCCGTCACGCTCAGCAGGCCATCGGCATCCACCTGGAAGGTCACGCGAATATGCGCCCCGCCCGCCGGTAATGCCGGAATGCCGCGCAGCGCAAAGCGCGCCAGGGAGCGGCAGTCCTGCACCAGCTCGCGCTCGCCCTGCATAACGTGGATAGACATCGCCGTCTGACCATCTTTGAAGGTAGTGAACTCCTGCGCGCGCGCCACCGGAATGGTGGTGTTACGCGGGATAACCTTTTCCACCAGGCCACCCATGGTTTCCAGCCCCAGAGAGAGCGGAATGACATCAAGCAGCAGCAGTTCGCTGTCCGGCTTATTGCCTACCAGGATATCCGCCTGAATCGCCGCGCCGATGGCGACGACTTTATCCGGGTCGATAGAGGTCAGCGGCGTACGGCCAAAGAATTCGCCGACGCGTTCGCGCACCAGCGGCACGCGGGTCGAGCCGCCCACCATCACCACTTCCAGCACCTCTTGCGCCTCAACGCCGGCGTCTTTCAACGCGCGACGGCAGGCCAGCAAGGTGCGTTTGACCAGCGGGGCGATCAGCGCATTAAACTGGCTACGGGTCACCTCCCCCTGCCAGCCGCCGACGTTCACCCGCGCCGTCTCGGCATCGCTGAGGGCGATTTTCGCCGCGATCGCCGCGTCAAGCAGCTCGCGCTGCAGGCGGTTATCGCTGCGATCGCTCAGGCCAGCCTGCTCGCGCAGATAATCGGCCAGCAGATGATCGAAATCGTCGCCGCCGAGAGCGGAATCGCCGCCGGTGGCCAGGACTTCAAACACGCCGCGGCTCAAGCGCAGCACGGAGATATCAAAAGTACCGCCGCCGAGATCGTAAACCGCGATGACCCCTTCCTGACCGGAGTCCAGGCCGTAGGCTATCGCCGCCGCGGTCGGCTCGTTCAGCAGACGCAGCACGTGCAGGCCCGCCAGACGCGCCGCGTCTTTGGTTCCCTGCCGCTGAGCATCATCGAAGTAGGCCGGCACGGTAATCACCACGCCGTCGAGCTCGCCCGCCAGCGCCTCGGTGGCGCGTTCGGCCAGCGCTTTTAGAATGTCGGCAGATACGCGGATCGGATTGAGCAAACCTCCCGTAGTCTGAATCATCGGCAGGCCGTTTTCGCTGGCCTGCAGCTGATAAGGCAGATGTGGATAGCGGGCCTCGATATCGGCCAGAGAGCGGCCCATCATGCGTTTGACGGAGCTGATGGTGTTGACCGGATCCAGCGCGGCGTTTTGTCGCGCGTCATAGCCCACCGTCAAACCCGAAGCCTGATAGTTCACCACCGACGGCAGCAAATAGCGCCCCTGATGGTCGGGCAGAGTTTCGGCCTGGCCGCTACGCACGGTAGCCACCAGTGAATTGGTGGTGCCCAGGTCGATACCCGCCGCCAGACGTCGCTGGTGCGGCGCGGCGCTCAGTCCGGGCTCACTAATTTGTAATAAGGCCATAATTGCTTCCGAAAATTAAAAATCGAGCAGTTTTTCTTCGAGTTGTTCCGCACTGCTTCGCAGTTTATCGAGAAAACGCAGCTTGCGCACGGTATCCGCCGCCGCCTCCCACGTCTCGTTATTCAGTTGTTCAACCATCAGCTGATGCCGGGTATCAAATTGCGCTTTGACCCGCTTGATAAAGCTTTCCAGCCGCGCTTCATCTTTCGCCTTGCCTATCTCATCGAGCTCTTCGCGCAGTTCCAGCTGTTCCATCAGGAACGCGGTATCGCGCACGGTATGCTGCTCGCTGGCGAGATCGAAACCGTGAAGTGAAAGGAGATATTCGGCGCGGGTCAGCGGATGGCGAAGGGTTTGCCACGCCTGATTAATGGTGGCGGACTGCTGCACCGCGGCGAGCTGTTCGGCCGCGCTGCCGCTGGCGAACTTATCGGGATGATACTGGCGCTGTAGCTCCTGGTACCGGGCAGCCAGGGGTTCTAACGAAAGGGTATAGCTGGCCGGTAACCCGAAGAGGGTAAAATAGTCCATAGCAACCTCAGGGTTAACGAGATAAAGCAAACCCCACTTACGGACGTCCGCAGTGGGGTTTAGATTACATTGCGATTATACGTTAAAGCTTTCGCCGCAGCCGCACTCGTCTTTCACGTTCGGGTTGGTGAACTTAAACCCTTCGTTAAGACCTTCTTTGACGAAGTCCAGCTGCGTGCCGTCGAGGAACTGCAAACTTTTGCCGTCGATCACGACCTTCACGCCTTTGTCTTCAAACACGGTGTCTTCTGCCGCCGGCTCGTCAACAAACTCCAGTACATAAGCCATACCCGAGCAGCCGGAAGTTCTGACTCCCAGGCGCAGACCAAACCCTTTACCGCGGTTGGCCAGAAAGGTGTTGACTCGCGCTGCTGCACTGTCGCTTAAAGTAATCGACATAACAAACCTCAACTCTTAATTATTTTGCTTCACGTTTGCTTTTGTAATCCGCAATCGCGGCTTTAATCGCGTCTTCCGCCAGAATAGAGCAGTGAATTTTCACCGGCGGCAGCTCAAGCTCGTCTGCGATATCGGTGTTTTTGATCGCCTGAGCTTCGTCCAGCGATTTCCCTTTCACCCACTCGGTCACCAGGGAGCTGGAAGCAATAGCGGAACCGCAGCCGTAGGTCTTGAAACGCGCGTCTTCAATGATACCTTCATTGTTGACTTTAATCTGCAACTTCATCACGTCGCCGCACGCCGGTGCGCCAACCATGCCGCTGCCGACGTTTTCGTCGCTATTGTCGAAGGAGCCGACGTTGCGCGGATTCTCGTAATGATCGATAACTTTTTCGCTGTAAGCCATGATGAATTCTCCTTATTGGTGCCGAATTAGTGATGTGACCATTCAATGCTGTTCAGATCCACGCCCTGCTTGAACATTTCCCACAGCGGAGAAAGTTCGCGCAGACGACCAATGGAGTTGCGAACCAGATTGATGGTGTAGTCAATCTCTTCTTCGGTAGTAAAACGACCTAAAGAGAAACGAATAGAGCTATGCGCCAGCTCGTCGGTCATCCCCAGCGCGCGCAGCACGTAGGACGGCTCGAGGCTTGCGGAAGTACAGGCGGAACCGGAGGAGACCGCCAGGTCTTTCAGCGCCATAATCAGCGACTCGCCTTCAACGTAGTTAAAGCTGACGTTGAGAATGTTCGGCGCGCCCTGCTCGAGATCGCCGTTCAGGTAGACCTCTTCCATATCTTTTACGCCGTCCCACAGACGGTTACGCAGGCCGCGCAGGCGGGCCATTTCGCTTTCCATCTCTTCTTTCGCGATACGGTAAGCTTCACCCATACCGACGATCTGGTGGACAGGCAGCGTCCCGGAGCGCATGCCGCGCTCGTGACCGCCGCCGTGCATCTGCGCTTCGATACGAATACGCGGTTTACGACGCACGTACAGCGCGCCGATGCCTTTCGGGCCATAGATTTTGTGGCCGGAGAAGGACATCAGATCAACTTTCAGCTGGCTCAGGTCGATAGGCAGTTTGCCCACGCTCTGGGTCGCGTCAACGTGGTAAATGATACCGCGGGCGCGGCACATCTCGCCGATGGTAGCGATATCCTGCACCACGCCGATTTCGTTATTCACGTGCATAATGGAAACAAGGATGGTGTCATCACGCATCGCGGCTTCCAGCTCTTTTAAATCGATAATGCCGTTACGCTGCGGGGCGAGGTAGGTCACTTCAAACCCTTCGCGCTCCAGCTGACGGCAGGTGTCCAGCACGGCTTTATGTTCGGTTTTGCTGGTGATGATGTGCTTGCCTTTTTTCTGATAAAAGTTGGCTGCACCTTTAATCGCCAGGTTGTCGGATTCCGTCGCGCCGGAAGTAAAAACGATTTCGCGCGGGTCAGCGCCGACCAGCTCGGCAATCTGATTACGGGCGATATCTACCGCCTCTTCAGCCTGCCAGCCAAAACGGTGTGAACGCGAGGCCGGGTTACCAAAGGTCCCGTCCAGGGTCAGGAACTGCATCATTTTCTCGGCAACACGCGGGTCCACCGGCGTGGTTGCGGAGTAATCGAGATAGATCGGTAATTTCATTGCTCTATAAACTCCGTACATCGCTTCAATGCAAGGAATCAGGCAACCGGCTGGATGTACGACCGAGTACACAGGATGTCGGAACATCCTGGCCTGATTCGAAAATCTTTTTTATCTTTTTTACTCAGCTCGTTTCATCTTGCAGCCGATAGCTGCAAGATGAAACTGAACGAGAACTACGCGCGCAGTTTGACGTCGATGGCGTCCTGAGCGCGGGTGCTACGCTGGGATTCATGGTTGTGCTGACGGCCGGAGACATCAAGGATTTCCTGGTTATTCACCAGTTCGCCCAGCGTGATGTTATTCAGAAAACCGGTCAGTCGCTCGCTCAGATCGCGCCACAGCGCGTGAGTCAGACACTTATCGCCGCCCTGGCAGCCGCCTTTACCCTGACAACGGGTGGCGTCAACGGATTCGTCCACTGCGCTGATAACTTCGCCAACCGCGATGCTACCCGCTTCTTTACCTAACAGATAACCGCCGCCTGGACCACGTACGCTGGAAACCAGGCCATTTTTGCGCAGGCGAGAGAACAGCTGTTCCAGATAGGAAAGCGAAATTCCCTGACGCTCTGAAATATCAGCCAACGGAACCGGACCCGATTCAGAGTTGAGCGCAACGTCAAGCATCGCGGTCACGGCATAACGCCCTTTAGATGTCAGTCTCATGTCTTACTTAACCTCAAACTCGCCCCTGCCCGGGCTTTTTATTAATATGGGTATTGCATAGCAAGGGCAAGTCTGACATTCCCGAGTAAATTGGTCAACTATTTACTTGACTGTTTTAGTCAGGTATTTGGCTTTCCGTGCCGTTTCACTTCAGCGCGGCCTGGTGCCCTCGCCCCGGCCCTCTCCCACAAGGAGAGAGGGAGCCCGCAGTACCGCGCCGCCGGGCAACGGCGTGCACTATGACTCTTTATTTTTCTGCTGCTGCTCAATTGACGCCAGCATGCCGCGCAGGATGTTCAGCTCCTGGCTTTCCGGGCGGGCGCGGGTAAACAAACGGCGCAGCTTGTTCATCACCTGGCCCGGGTGGCTGGCGCGGATAAACCCGGTTGCCAGCAGCGTCTGCTCCAGATGACCGTAGAAACGCTCTAAATCATCCACCAGCGGATACGGGGTTTCTTCATGCTCGACAACAGGTTCATTTTGTTCCTGCGCCGCCAGCCAGGCCATACGCACTTCATAGGAGATAACCTGCACCGCCATCGCCAGGTTCAGCGAGCTGTATTCCGGGTTGGCAGCGATTGCCACATGGTAGTGACACTTCTGCAGCTCTTCGTTAGTCAGGCCGACGCGTTCGCGGCCAAATACCAGCGCGATCGGCGCATGCTGTGCTTCGGCAACGCTTTTCAGGCCGCATTCACGCGGGTCGAGCATCGGCCACGGCAGCGTACGGGAGCGCGCGCTGGTCCCCACGACGAGGCTACAGCCCGCCAGCGCTTCATCAAGGGTATCAACGATGTGGGCATTGCCAATGACGTCGCTGGCCCCCGCCGCCAGAGCGATGGCCTGAGAATCGGGTTTGACCAGAGGATTGACCAGCCACAGGTTGGTTAACCCCATGGTTTTCATTGCGCGGGCGACGGAGCCCATATTGCCGGTGTGTGAGGTTTCTACGAGTACGATTCGAATATTTTGCAGCATTATGGTTCTTCGGCTAAAGATTATTCGTGCATGCTATCATAAAACGAAGACATAAGGAGATTTCACTGTTACTATATGCGCCGTTTTTTCCCGTTCTTTAACATCCAGTGAGAGATACCGATGCATCCGATGCTGAACATCGCCGTGCGCGCAGCGCGCAAGGCGGGTAATTTAATTGCCAAGCACTACGAAACCCCTGACTCCGTAGAAACCAGCCAGAAAGGCAGCAATGATTTTGTGACCAACGTCGATAAAGCCGCCGAGGCGATGATTATCGAAACCATTCGCAAATCTTACCCGCAGCACACCATCATCACCGAAGAAAGCGGTGAGCACGCTGGTGAAGATCAGGATGTTCAATGGGTTATCGATCCACTGGATGGCACCACCAACTTCGTCAAACGTCTGCCGCACTTCTCCGTCTCCATCGCCGTACGCATTAAAGGCCGTACTGAAGTGGCCGTGGTTTACGATCCGATGCGTAACGAACTGTTCACCGCGACCCGCGGTCAGGGCGCGCAGCTGAACGGCTACCGCCTGCGCGGCAGCAGCGCTCGCGACCTGGATGGCACGATCATCGCCACCGGCTTCCCGTTCAAAGCAAAACAGCACGCGACCTCTTACATGAACATCCTCGGCAACATGTTCACCGAATGCGCGGATTTCCGCCGCACCGGTTCCGCTGCCCTGGATCTGGCCTACGTTGCCGCTGGCCGGGTTGACGGCTACTTTGAAATCGCGCTGAAACCGTGGGATTTCGCGGCAGGCGAGCTGATCGCCCGTGAAGCAGGCGCTATCGTCTGCGACTTTACCGGCGGCCATAACTACCTGCTGACCGGCAACATCGTTGCAGGCAACCCGCGCGTCGTGAAAGCGATGCTGGCCAATATGCGCGAGCATCTGAGTGAAGCGCTGAAGCGTTAATTTCTCACCGCATGAAAAACCAAAAGGAAGCCGCGGCTTCCTTTTTTTATCGCATTAAAACGGCCGCAGGCCGCCGCCCGATGGCATCGCGCTACTCCACATCACGATGGCCGCCGCCAGTAAAATCACGCCGCCGGCCAGCGCCAGCGTTGCCCAACCGATCTGCTTCCACAGCGCCGGCGCCCGATTCGCGCTCAGCCTGACCGCCAGCTGGCGGAAACCATGAACCAGCAGCGCCAGCGCGCTAATCGTCAGCGAGGTTCCCGCCGCCATCGCCATTGCGGCCGCCATGCCCCAGCCAAATACGCCGATAACCTTGCTGAACAACAGCACCATAATGGCTCCGGAGCAGGGCCGCATCCCCATTGACAGCACGATAGCCAGCCGCGCCCGCCAGTCATCGCCGCTTTGCAGCTGTTCCGGCGCCGGCAGATGCTGGTGCCCGCAGCCGCAGCTGGCGTGATGAACGTGATGCGCGGTGAAGGCGGTGAATGTCGGTCGGCGCAGCAGCATCCGCAGCTTTTTCAGCGCCCGCCAGCACAGCAAAAGTCCCAGCGCGCCGACCAGCAGATAGCTTCCCTTTTCCAGCCAGAAGCTGCTCAGATGCAGCTGTCTTGCCGGCAGCCGCAGCAGCGTCAGTACCACCACCACTAAGACGATGGCCACCAGTCCCTGCAGCAACGAAGCGGCCAGCGTCAGGCCGATGCTCGATTTCAGCTTCGACGGATGGGTTGCCAGCCAGGTGGTTATGACCACCTTGCCGTGCCCCGGCCCCAGCGCATGCAGGATGCCGTAGGCGAAGCTAAACCCCAGCAGCGACAGCCCGGCGGCGGCAGGATTCTCCGCAACCGCCTGCAGAAGCTGACTCAGTTCGACATTCAGCGCGCGCTGCCAGACCGCGCTTTGCAGCAGCACCTGCGGCCAGGCCCGCCATAGCCAGAAGCCAGCTCCGGCTGCCAGCAGCAGAAACAGCGCCAGCGGCCACAGCTGACGCCAGCGCGGCGAACGGCCGGTTTGAGCAAAAATCACTGACATTGCAGCGTCACCTTTTGCGCGAAGTAATTCCCCAGTTCCATATCCTCCGGCGGCGCATCCGCTTTATCCAGCGACTGCGCGTAGGACAACATTTGTTCGTTAGGCTTCGGCGTCATCACTTTTGCCGTGCAGCTTGTCTTCATCGCCGTCGGTAGAGTGAAGTCTGCGTCTTTGTCGTAATACATATCAACATAATAGGTCGGGTCGTAGGTGGAAAAGGTGAAGGTTTGCCCGGCCAGAGGCTGCGGCTTCGCCAGCGGCAGGGTAAAGGTGAGCACCGCCTGATGACCGCTGCGTTCAAGGCCATAACCAGCGGGCCGATTATCAAACTTCACCCGCTGGCCGTTGTGCCATAGCTCGCTGAAATAGTGCTGGCCCAGCACGTTCGCCATCACTTCCGCCGCCAGCTTTTTCCAGATTTCGCTACCGGGTTTAGCGTTGCCCGCATCATAGAGCAGATCGGCGGAGGTGATTTCATCCATCGTCCAGCGCATTTTAAAGCCGGTGAGCAGCCCATTTTCCGCCACGGCCTCCGTTTGCAAACTGATGAAACTGTGCGGATGCGCCGCCGCAGATAGCGATAAAAACATGAAAAACGCTACGCTGACGCATTGTTTCACTCTCTTCATCTGTTCCTCGCGTGAAAAATTCTGTGAACCCCGCCAGCAATCCTGATGTAAAGACCCGGAAATGCCCTGTTCACCCTCAATACATTAACTACTCTTAACGAAAACCCTAACTGGAACTAACCGGATGATGACAGTGATTGAACCACCATCTGTGCTTTCCAGTCCACAGCGCCGTAGCCAGGTGCTCCTGATGTTTTATCTGCCCGGGCAGTCCGTGACGCCCGAATGGCTGGGTAACCTCACCCAGGTTGATGAGGATACCGCCCGGCAGGACATTGCGGAGACGGGACGCGAGATTCAGCGTTATCACCGCTTGACCCTTGCTTCACAAGCGGACGGCAGCTATCGGATGGAAGGCGCCGCGCTCGATCAACGCTTATGCCTGCTGCACGGCCTGCGCCGCGGGCTGCGCCTGTGCCCGCATTTTGTCAGCCACCATTTTACCCCGGCTTTGAAAACGCAGCTTAAACAGCAGGGTATCGCACGCACGCTGTATGACGACACCAATCTTCAGGCATTGGTCAACCGCTGCTCGCGCGCCCTGAACCGGCAGTTTGACTGCCGCGACGTGCATTTTCTGCGTCTTTATTTACAGTATTGTTTGCTGCAGCACCACCTTGGACAGAGCCCCACTTTCACCCACGAGCAGCAGCGCTGGGCGCAAGCCGCGGCCGAGTTTTCCCTCGCCGAGGAGATTGTCCGCCACTGGCAGCGGCGGGTTGCGGCAACGCCCCATGCCGGAGAACAGCTGTTTCTGGCCCTGCTGTTTATGCTGTTGAAAACCCCCGATCCTATCCGCGATGGTCATCAGCACGATCGCCGTCTGCATCTGGCCATTTCCGGGCTGATTCACCGCTTTCAGAACCTGGCGGGCCGTCCGTTTAGCGATGAACAGGGGCTGAGCGATCAGCTCTATATTCACCTTTCGCAGGCGCTACACCGCAGCGTTTTCGCTATCGGTATCGATAACGCGCTGCCGGAGGAGATTGGCCGTCTTTATCCCCGTTTGATGCGCACAACGCAGGCTGCGCTGGCGGAGTTTGAAGCCAGCTGGCAGGTACGCTTTAGCCAGGAGGAAGTCAGTTTAATCGCGGTGATCTTCGGCGCCTGGCTGATGCAAAAAAGCGATCTGCAGGAGAAACAGGTGGTTCTGCTGACCGATGATAACCCGGACCTTGAGCAGTCGCTGGAGCAGCAGCTGCGCGAGTTAACCCTGCTGCCGCTCAATATAAAGTATTTGAGCGTGAGCACCTTTCAGAAAGAGGGCGCGCCGAAGGAAGTGACGCTGATCGTCACTCCCTATGCCACGGCGCTGCCGCTGTTTTCGCCGCCGCTGTTTCACGCCGAAGAGACGTTCAGCGATCATCAGCAGCAGCAGATTTGCAAAATGCTGGAGGCCTAAGCCACCGCTTTTGGCCGCACCACCAGCGCCGGTAAGGCCACCAGCGCCATCACCCAGAAAACGCCCTGGTGCAGATGCTGGTAGAGGAAACCGGCAAAGACCGTCATCACCGCAATGCTGCCGCCCATCGCGACGGCGGAGTAGACCGCCTGCAGGCGGATCACTTCGCTGCCCTGACGCGCCGCAATGTAGCGCATCGCCGCCAGATGGCACACAGTAAAGGTGCCGCAGTGGAGGATCTGCGCGACGATAAGCCAGGGTAGAGCCGTCGTCCAGCCCATCAACGTCCAGCGAATTAGCCCGCACACCGCGGACAGCAGCAGCAGATCGCGGGCGCTAAAGCGGCGGAAGACTTTTTTGCTCAGCGCGAAAATCACCACTTCCGCCACGACGCCAAGCGACCACAGGTAGCCCACGGCGGAGGCGGAATACCCCGCTTCCTGCCAGTAGATAGCGCTAAATCCGTAGTAGGCGGCGTGCGCGCCCTGCAGCAAACAGACGCAGGCGAGGAAGCGCCAGCTTTGCCGCACCAGCGTAAGCCAGGCCGCCAGGCCGGCCGCTTCCTGCTGGCGGGATTCGCCCTGCGGCTGCACCGATGGCTTCAGCAGCATGCCGAGCAGCATGGAGGCAATACCGACGCTGAGCATCACCAGTATCATCCGGTAGTCATACAGGCTGACCAGCTTCCCGGTCAGCGCCGAGCCAATGACGAAAGCTATCGACCCCCACAGGCGCACGCGCCCGTAGTCCATGGTGATCTGCTTTTGCCAGGTATTCGCCAGCGCGTCGGTCAGCGGCACCAGCGGCGAGAAAAAGAGGTTAAAGCCGACGATAATCACCATCAGCCAGGCAACCTGGTGGCCGATCCAAAATGCTAGCGCAAAGAGCAGCGTCAGCAGCGCCAGAATGCGCAGAGAAGAGATAAGACGGGACGGGTCGCTGACCCGCGGCGCAATCAGCAGGCTGCCAAGAAAGCGCGACACCAGCCCGGCGCCGAGCAGCATGCCGATGGTTTCCGGCGTCAGGCCAAGTCCGGAAAGCCAGACGCTCCAGAAAGGCAGGAAGATGCCGTAGCTAAAAAAATAGGTGAAGTAACTAAGCGCCAGCCAGCGCGTGGAGTGTAAGACCATGATTCCCTCCCGAATGGAGGCGACAGTCTGGCGATAAAGCGGGGCGGGTGCAAGATACCCTCGCCCCAAATATGGCGCTATTCGCGCCCCTGTACGTCTATTTTCAGCGAAAAACTCAGCGTATCTCCGGCGCCTAAAACCCGCAGCCCCGGCTGTCCGTCCATGTTATGGGCGTTTACCGGATGACTTTGCGGCTCGAGGCAAAGGAACGGCTCGCCCTGCATTCTGAAAAGCATCAACCACGGAGTTTGCGAAAGAATTGTGACATCCATCACATCGCTACTCACCCTCGCCCGCCCGCTCCAGCCGGAATAGCCCACGTTCAGCCAGCGATCCTCACCGTACTGCGCGTGGCTGAAATCGGCGTCGCCGGGCAACTGGCCTTGCCAGCCGAGAGGAAGATGCTGCTCCCCTTCCGGCCAGTAGCCGGCGGCGGCAAACTGCACCGTACCGCGCTTATCAAAAGGAAAAAACGGATGAAAACCGCAGCCATAGGGGATGGGCGTGCTACCGCAGTGGGTAAGCGTCAGCGCAGCCACCAGCTGGTTACGCAGCAGCTGGTAGCGGATCTGCGCCAGGTAATCGAAACCGCAGGCATGCTGCCGACGCAGCTGTAACACGCAATAGTCGCCGCCGCGCGCAATCATATCCCAGTGCTGCAGCCAACCGTCGCCGTGGAGAAAAAAATGCGCGTCGGCGTGGTGGCGAGGCAGAACTATCTCACGTCCCTGAAAAATAAAGCGGTTCCCGGCGACGCGATTGGCCAGCGGCAGCATCGGAAACATGCCGCCGGCGGGGTTTTCATACAGCACCGGCGCCTGATAATGCCGCGAGTATAAACTTTGCACTTTGCCGCCCAGAGAAGCGACGCGCATCCGCAGATGCGCGTTTTCCAGAATCCACTCTTCCGCCATTAGCGCGTCTGCTCCTGCTTCATCGCCTGAGCGCCCGCATGACGTTGCGCCAGCTGCTCTTCCAGGGCTTCGAGAGTGACCCCCTTCGTTTCCGGCACGTTGCGCAGAATATAGAGGTAGCCGGCAGCGCAAATGACGCCATACAGCAGGAAACTGCCCGCCGCGCCCAGTCCGGCATTAAGCAGCGGGAAAGTGTAGGTTAACAAGAAACAGGCAATCCACAGCGCCAGGGTGCCTAAGGACATCGCGAGTCCGCGAACGCGGTTGGGGAAGATTTCCGCCAGCAGTACCCAGGTAACCGGCGCCAGGGTCAAGGCGTAAATAGCAATCGCCGCCAGCACCAGCAGCAGAACGGGCCAGCCCATGATGCCCATGCCATAGGCGGCGGCAATCAGAACATAGATCAGCGTCAACCCTGAGGCACCGAGCAGCATTAATTTACGGCGGCCGATTTTATCCACCAGCGGCAGCGCGGCGAGGGTAAACACCAGGTTGACGATCCCCGTTGCGACGATCGATTTCAGCGTACTGTTAATATCGAATCCCGCCGAGGCAAAAATCTCCTGCGCGTAGTTAAAGATGACGTTAATTCCGCACCACTGCTGGAAGACGGCGAGAACTATGCCAATGATAACGATCGGTTTAACCTGCGGAGCCAGCAGCGCGCCGTAGGAGATTTTATGGTTATCTTTTTCCAGCGTGTGCGCGATGTCGCGTAATATCCTGTCGGCATAGTCGGCGGAGCCAATGCGCTCCAGCGCGGCCCGGGCGCGCTCCGGCTTACCGGCCTTCATGAGCCAGCGCGGCGACTCAGGAACAAAAAACATCAGCACCAGAAACGCCAGCGCCGGCACCAGTTCCGCGCCGAACATCCAGCGCCAGCCCATCTGCCCGTTCCAGGTCTCCACAATCATCTGCTGCGTCGCTCCCGTCGCCACGGGTTCCGCAATCATCAGGTTGATAAGCTGAGCGGCCAGCACGCCAATCACGATAGTGAGCTGGTTTATCGCAACAAAGCGCCCTCTTTTTTCTGCCGGGCTGACTTCCGCGATGTAAAGCGGGCTGAGCGCGGATGCCAGACCAATCCCCACGCCGCCCACAATGCGGTAAACCACAAACATGTCGAAACTGCTGGCAACCGCCGTCCCCCACGCCGAGGCGCTGAACAGCACGGCGGACAGTATTAAGGGCAGCTTGCGCCCCAGTTTATCGGCGCACCATCCCGAGATTAATGCGCCGAAAACGCAGCCCACCAGCGCCGAGCTCATTGCCCAGCCGGATTGTGCCGGGTCAGTAATGGAAAACCAGGCTTCATAAAACGGTTTTGCGCCGCCGATGACTACCCAGTCATAGCCAAAGAGTAAACCACCGCAGGCGGCGACCAGACAGATAGTCCAGACGTAGCCCATTTTCAGATGTGTCTGCGCGTTATTCATAATGATTCCTCTATAAGGGAAACGCAGGGAACAGTAGGGTTCAGGCGGGCCAGGCCCGCCCGTTTCAGGTTCAGGAAAACATGCCGCTTTGCAGGGCGTGGCGAATCAGATGCGCCTTATCATGAGCCGGGTTCAGCTGCAGCAGCCGCTGCATCGCCTGCTGGCTGGCGGATAAGTTGCCCAGCCCCAGATGGCCCAGCGCTTCAATAAACAAACAGTGCTGCTGATGCTGCTGCTGCGCTGAAACATCGAGCACCACCAGATCCGGGAGAGAAACGGCAAAAAAGTCGGCTTGCGGAACGTCATCCCGATGCTGCCTGGCCCAGGCGATAAAATTCTGGAAGTGCTGCTCGGCCTGCGCCGGATTACCGCTCTTACGCAGCGCGATGCCCTGCCAGAAAAGGTAATCGGCGGGCTGATCGTTGTAGTAACGCCCGGCGTCCAGCGTTGAGCCCCCTTGCAGGGCAAGCTGGTAATATTCCGCTGCCCGGTGCGCATCCCCAGTCTGTTCCGCGCAATAGCCCAGCAAATACCAGATATCGTTGTCCGTCTGCCCGGGCAGCCGCCCCTCTCCCAGATTATCGGGATAGCGTAACGCTTCATTCAGGCAGCGAGCGGCCTGCGTGAACGCCTTACGTTCGATCAACTGTAAAGCGCGATGGAGCTGATTGAGCAAATACTGGCCGGTAACTTTCCCCTCCCCGCCTTCCCAGGGATGAAATACGCGCGTGCCGAGAATAGCGGCGGCATCGGCGTAATGGCCGGCCGCGTTCCACAGGCTTAACAGCTCAGCGGTCAGATCGTCCCGTTTCAGCACCACCGCTTTGCGCGCCGCCAGCGTTTCCAGTCGTTCGTTTACCGGCGTACCCAGTGATTTTTTCAGGAAATCAAGCTCATAAAGGAAGCGCGCGTTTTCGGGCTCAAGCTCTACGGCCCGCTGCAGATAAGCCAGCGCCTGCGCGGCATCCTGTTGTTTGTTCCAGGCGTAGACCCCCAGCAGACGATGAGCGGGCGCATAGTCGGGAGATTTTTCCAGCGTCTCGCGCCAGCAGCTTACCGCCTCTTCATAGCGACGTTTGCTGTACCAGAAGCAACCGAGCAAATAGCGGGCAAAAGCGCTATCGCTCAGGGTTTGCAGCATCTGGACTTCATCGAGCGTGTTGGGGAAACGCACTTTTCGCACATGGCAGCGCTCGGCTTCGGCAATTAACCGTTGCCGTTTATTCGCATCATCGCTTAACGAGGCGCGCCACAGCATCGGCAGCGCCTCCTGGCAATCCAGAACCTCAAGCACCTCCTTCGCCGCCTGCTTCTGACCGATGGAGAGCAGCCAGCCCGCCAGCAGGCTGCCGTTGATCCCTCTGCGCCCCGTTACGCGCAGCAGGCTCGCGCGCGCCTCATCGCCCGGCGCAATCATCCAGCGCGCGCAGTGCAGCGGATAGCTCAACGGGTATTGTTCGAGGCAGACGACAATATACGCCTGTGCCTCTTTCGTCCGCCCGCTGTTCGCTAACGCCAGCGCTTTCAGCCCCATAGCCAGATGGTTGCTGGCGTTAAACTGCAGGCTGGTGTTGACCTTTTCCAGCGCGTCGGCGGTATCGCCACGCTTCATCGCCAGCCTTGCCAGCGCCCACCAGGCGGCATCGCGGCAGTTACCGCTCCAGGACGCTTTGTAATAGCAATCCCATGCTCCAGCTTCATCGCCCTGCCTTTCCAGCGCGCTGCCAAGCAGCATACTGGCTTCGCCATCGCGCGGATTTTTATTCAGACGATGGGCGCGAAGTAGCGCGGCCCGGGCACATTGCTCCGCCAGCCCCCAGTCGGCGCAATTAAACGCCAGCGTCCCGAGGGCAACATTATTGCGGTAATCCTGCGGATCGAGGGCTATCGCCCGGCGATAGTAATCCGCGGCATAGCGGCTTGCATGATTGTATTGTTCAAGATGCTGGCCGATAAAATAGAGCTCATCGCCGTTGTGAATCTCTTCCGGCATCGCCGGCGCGCAGGCAGGTTCGGGCAGGGGCGTCTGCTGAGTAATATGTTCCTGATAATCCAGCAGCGGCTGGTTGTCTGCGGTTTTCACCTTAATGGTTAAGCGCCGGGCGTCATTTTCCGGCAGCGTATGCTGCCAGCTCTCGCCGGGCTTCAGCGTAAGCTGAGTTTCATACAGCGGCTGCTTTTCCGCGCTGAGTTCAACAACAATATTTTCCAGCGGCGCAATGGCGTAAACGCCGAGCTGCAGCTGCTCCGTCTCACGAACCAGCTTCAGCGCCAGCTGCGTATTGGCATTTTGCACCATCCCCAGCTCGCTGTAGGGAAGGAAGTTTTGCACAAACACCTTCTCTTCATAAGGCGCAAGCCAGGTAAAGTCAGGCTGGTTATCGGTGTAGACGCCGGTCATCAGCTCGATATAGGAGCCATTTTCGTCGGTCAGATTGCGGTCCCACGCCAGGCCAAAGTCGCCATAGCCCCAGCTCCACTGTTTTTTGCCCGGCGAGACGTGATGGTCGGCAACATGCAGCAGCCCACCGCGCTCGTCGTGGTGATAAGCGCCGACAAAGTCGTAGTCCGATTTCTCCGCCATATACGAGGTGGGTACCGGAACGTTTTTATAACGGGAGATATCGACGCCCGCAGAATAGTCCACTTTGTAGTAGGTGCCGGTGGCGATGGGAAAAGCGGAAACATCGCGCTTGCCGTGATCGAATACGGCGGTGACGTCGGGTGGAAACACGCTCTGGTGAGCATCGCCGCCTTTGACCGCCGGGTTGGCCCACCACAGGAAATGACGCGGCGTTGCGTTACCATTAAAAACCTTACCGGTAATTTCAATCAGCGCGCGGTCAGGATAGAGAGTAAACCCGGTCATGACCTGTAAACCGCGCATGGGCTCCGCTTCCCCCATCCATACGGTCTGCACGCCGTTTTCCCCGCGCTGGATCGAAAAATCGACCGGCATAAAGGTCGTCGGGCGGTGATGCTGCGGCCAGTTGAACTCGATACCGCCGGAGATCCAGGGCCCCAGTAGCCCTACCAGGGCGGGCTTAACGACTTCATTGTAATAGACGAAATCGCGCTGTTTGACTTTGTCATACGCCCGGTGAATACGTCCGCCGAGCTCCGGCAGCAGCATGATACGAATGAAATCATTCTCCATCCATACTGCCTGATAATCGCGCATTTCACGCTCGCCGGTCAGGGTATCTATCACGCCGTAGGGATAGACGTTGCCGGAGGAACCCTGATAAACGCGCTTTTCCAGAAACATGGGGTTCGGATCCTCCGCCCCCGTCGTCCACGTAGGTAATGTAATTGTTTCCTGCCAGACCTTAACCGAACCGTACATGACGCCTCCACTAAACGAAATAAAGTAAAACTTGCTATGAGAGGAGTTTATATCGCCATTTAGCTGCTAAAATGCGCAACGCTCACGCAATATAGTTAAGGGAGTTAAGTGTATGCAGCGCACCGGTTTGAATAACGCCCGGGTCAGGCAGGCCAACAAATCTATTTTTCTCTCCCACCTCTGGCGGGAGAAACAGCTCAGTAAATCCCAGCTTTCCCAGCTCACCGGGCTCTCTATTCCGGCTGTGAGCAACATTCTTGCCGAACTGCTTAGCGAGGGATTGATCGGCCATTCCACGGAAAAAATGAGCAAGCGCGGCGTAAACAGCGGAAGCTACCAGATCCCCGAACACGGTGCCTGGACGCTATGCATGAACATCACGCCGACCAGCATTGAGTATCAGCTTGCCGATGCCCGACTGCTGGCGGTTGACGGCCACCAGCATTTGCCCATCGATGCCCCCACGCCGCAGGCCCTTCTGGAGGCCATCGTGGAATGCTGGCGAGGTATACACCGCCGCTACCCGCAGCACAGCATCAATCTCGCGCTTGGCGTTCATGGGCAGGTTGATCCGGTAACCGGGGTGTCACAAACCATGCCCCAGGCGCGCTGGAAAACGCCGATTGAAATAAAGTATCTGCTGGAGGAACAGCTCGGCGTGCAGGTGCGGGTGGATAATGACTGCGTGATGCTGGCGCTGGCGGAGAAGTGGCAGCATCAGGGTATACAGCCGGATTTTTGCGTGATTAACGTCGATTACGGTATCGGCTCGTCATTTGTGATTAACGATCAGATTTATCGAGGAAGCCTCTACGGCAGCGGGCAGATAGGACACACGATTGTGAATCCTGACGGCAAGGCCTGCGACTGCGGGAGATACGGTTGCCTCGAAACCGTAGCGTCCCTCAGCGCGTTGAAAAAGCAGGCGCGGATGTGGCTCAAAACGCAGCCGGAAGCGCAGCGCTCTCCCGAGCAATTAACCACGGCATCGCTCATTGAAGCCTGGGAACAGGGAGACGTGCATATTCGCGCATGGGTTGATAGCGCGGCCAACGCCATTGGCTTAAGCCTTTATAATTTCTTAAATATTTTGAATATTAATCAGATCTGGCTATACGGACGCAGCTGCGCCTTTGGCGAACAATGGCTGGAAAGTATCGTTAAACAAACCGGCTTTAATCCCTTTGACCACGGCGATACGCCGCGAGCGCACGCCACTCAAATCGGCTTTGGCAAACTGACCCGCGCCCAGCAGCTGATGGGGATCGGTTATCTGTACGTGGAGGAACAGCTGCAAACGCTGCGTTAATCGTCAGCGGACGTGGCGGAGCGCAAATTTGTGTATTACGTTTAAATCACACGTCTCTCATAACGAGCTGATTATGAACACTCTACGCTACTTTGACTTTGGCTCCTCCCGCTCTCTGCTGCTGCTGATTGCGCGTATCGCGGTGGTGGTGCTGTTTATTCTTTTCGGCTATCCCAAGCTGCTCGGCTTTAGCGGCACGGTGCAGTACATGGCCTCCTCCGGCGCGCCGATGCCAACGCTTGCGGCCATCATTGCCATTATTATGGAAGTGCCGGCGGCCATTTTAATTGTGCTGGGCTTTTTCACCCGCCCGCTGGCGGTGATCTTTATTTTTTATACCCTCGGTACCGCGGTGATTGGCCATCACTACTGGGATATGACCGGCGATGCAGTTCTGCCGAACATGATTAACTTCTGGAAAAACATCAGTATTGCCGGCGCCTTCCTGCTGCTGGCGATAACCGGTCCCGGGGCGATTTCGCTCGACCGCCGCTAATCAACAGACGCAAAAAAGGCCGCATCAGCGGCCTTTTTGATGTCAACGCTAACGCTTACGCATAAACCGGGAAGCGTGCGCAGATATCCAGCACTTTACCCTTCACGCGCTCAATGACCGCTTCGTCATTGATGTTGTCCAGCACGTCGCACATCCAGCCGGCCAGCTCTTTCACTTCCGCTTCTTTAAAGCCGCGACGGGTGACCGCCGGAGAACCGATACGGATGCCGGAGGTCACAAACGGGCTCTTCGGATCGTTCGGCACGCTGTTTTTGTTGACGGTGATATTAGCACGGCCCAGCGCAGCGTCAGCTTCTTTACCGGTCAGGTTTTTATCGACCAGATCCAGCAGAAACAGGTGGTTTTCAGTGCCGCCGGAAACCACTTTGTAGCCGCGGTTCAGGAACACTTCTACCATTGCCTTCGCGTTTTTCGCTACCTGCTGCTGGTAAACTTTGAACTCCGGCTCCATCGCTTCTTTCAGCGCAACGGCTTTCGCCGCGATAACGTGCATCAGCGGGCCGCCCTGGGCGCTCGGGAATACGGCAGAGTTCAGTTTTTTGTACAGCTCTTCGCTGCCGCCTTTCGCCAGGATCAGGCCGCCGCGCGGACCGGCCAGGGTCTTGTGAGTAGTGGTGGTCACGACGTGAGCATGCGGAACCGGGTTCGGGTAAACGCCAGCGGCGATCAGACCGGCAACGTGGGCCATGTCGACGAACAGGTATGCGCCGATGCTGTCAGCGATTTCGCGCATTTTTGCCCAGTCAACCACGCCGGAATAAGCGGAGAAACCACCGATAATCATCTTCGGTTTATGTTCCTGAGCCTGCTTAGCCATGTCTTCATAGTCAATTTTACCGGACTCATCGATGCCGTAAGGAATGATGTTGTACAGTTTGCCGGAGAAGTTGACCGGGGAGCCGTGAGTCAGGTGACCACCCTGCGCCAGGTTCATACCCAGAACGGTATCGCCCGGCTGCAGCAGTGCAGTATAGACCGCGAAGTTAGCCTGGGAGCCGGAGTGCGGCTGCACGTTAGCGTAGTCAGCGCCGAACAGCTCTTTGGCGCGATCGATAGCCAGCTGCTCTACGATATCGACATATTCACAGCCGCCGTAGTAGCGCTTGCCCGGATATCCTTCAGCGTATTTGTTGGTCAGCTGAGAGCCCTGCGCCTGCATAACGCGCGGGCTGGTGTAGTTTTCGGAGGCGATCAGTTCGATGTGCTCTTCCTGACGTACTTTTTCTTGCTCCATAGCCTGCCACAGTTCGGCATCATAATCGGCAATGTTCATTTCACGCTTTAACATCCGCATCTCCTGACTCAGCTAACAATAAAATTTCGGCCTAAAAAGGCGGTCCACCTGGACAACGGCCCACAGTATAACTGAATCATTCTGCGATAACAGGTCTTGACAAAGGATTTTACGCAAACGATTGGCTCCGCGTTACACAAGGCTTTGAGCAATAAAGCACCTTCGATTATCAACGGATTTCTTTTCAGGTTTGTGATGCAAATAATTCATGTTGTAACTGCCTTATGGGAAAGTGTTAAAGAACCATTTACAAAGCAGGGTTATTTTTATAAGATGCATTTTAAATGCATCATTAAGATAACCTATAAAGGAAGCTGCTATGCTCGACGCACAAACCATCGCTACGGTGAAAGCCACCATCCCTCTGCTGGTTGAAACCGGTCCGAAACTGACCGCTCATTTTTACGACCGCATGTTTGCTCATAATCCCGAACTCAAAGAAATCTTTAATATGAGTAATCAGCGCAACGGCGACCAGCGCGAGGCGCTGTTCAACGCCATTGCCGCCTATGCCAGCAATCTTGAGAACCTGCCCGCCCTGCTGCCGGCGGTGGAAAAAATCGCCCAGAAGCACACCAGCTTCCAGATCCAGCCCGAGCAGTACAATATTGTCGGCACCCACCTGCTGGCCACCCTTGACGAGATGTTCAGCCCGGGTCAGGAAGTGCTGGATGCCTGGGGCAAGGCCTACGGCGTGCTGGCCAACGTCTTTATTAATCGTGAAGCGCAAATCTACAGCGAAAGCGCCAGTAAAACCGGCGGCTGGGAAGGCACCCGCGCGTTCCGCATCGTCAGAAAAACGCCGCGCAGCGCGCTGATTACCAGCTTTGAGTTTGAGCCGGTCGACGGCGGTGCGGTCGCTGAATACCATCCGGGCCAGTACCTGGCAGTCTGGCTGAAGCCGGAAGGCTTTCCGCATCAGGAAATTCGTCAGTACTCTTTGACCCGCAAACCTGACGGCAAAGGCTATCGCATTGCGGTTAAGCGTGAAAACGGCGGCCAGGTTTCAAACTGGCTGCATGATTCTGCGAAAGAAGGCGACGTGATTTATCTGGCCGCGCCGGCCGGCGATTTCTTCCTCAACGTGGCGCCGGAAACGCCGGTCACGCTGCTCTCCGGCGGCGTCGGTCAGACGCCGATGCTGGCGATGCTGGACACGCTGGCAAAAGCACAGCATCCGGCGCAGGTGAACTGGTTCCACGCGGCAGAGAATGGCGAAGTGCACGCCTTCGCGGAGGAAGTGAAAGCGCTGGGTGAAACCCTGCCGAAGTTTACTTCTCACGTCTGGTACCGCAGCCCGAGCGAAGCGGACCGTGACGCCGGCGCGTTTGACAGCGAAGGTTTGATGGATTTAACGGCCCTGGCCGACAAGATCGGCGACCCGCAGATGCAGTTCTATCTCTGCGGTCCGGTGGCGTTTATGCAGTTTGCCGCGAAGCAGCTGGTAGGGCTTGGCGTGGGCAGCGACAACATCCATTATGAGTGCTTCGGCCCGCACAAGGTGCTGTAAACAGAGCGATAAAGGCAGGCGGCCCGGAAAGTATCGGGCCGCCATTCGGTTTGTCAGCTTAAATCGCCGCGTCGTCTTCTTCGCCGGTGCGGATACGAATCACGCGCGCGACATCGAAAACAAAGATCTTACCGTCGCCGATTTTGCCGGTCTGCGCCGTACGGATAATGGTATCCACGCAGGTGTCGACGATATCATCGGTGACAACGATTTCGATTTTCACTTTCGGCAGAAAATCGACCATATACTCCGCGCCGCGATACAGCTCGGTATGCCCCTTCTGGCGGCCAAAGCCTTTCACTTCCGTTACCGTCATCCCGGTGATGCCGACTTCGGCCAGCGCTTCACGCACGTCATCCAGTTTGAAGGGTTTAATAATCGCATCAATCTTTTTCATGGTGTTCCTGTTTTAGTCGCGTAACCGGTTGCTAACCGTATCATAACTTGCGCCATCATCCGGAGCTACTCTTTAAAGTCGTTAGCGTCGAGCTCGTGGCGCGACAGCAGCTTATAAAATTCGGTGCGGTTGCGCCCCGCCATCCGCGCCGCATGCGTGACGTTGCCTTTAGTGATTTGCAGCAGCTTGCGCAGGTAATTGAGCTCAAACTGATTCCGCGCCTCAACAAAGGTCGGCAGCGCGGTGTTTTCCCCTTCCAGCGCCTGCTCCACCAGGGCGTCGCTAATGACCGGCGAAGAGGTTAGCGCCACGCACTGCTCAATCACGTTCACCAGCTGGCGCACGTTGCCCGGCCATTTTGCGGCCATCAGCCGCTTCATCGCATCGGTGGAGAACGCGCGAACAAAGGGTTTGTGGCGATCGGCGGACTGGCGCAGCAGATGGTTCGCCAGCAGCGGAATATCTTCCGTACGCTCGGCCAGCGGCGGGATTTTCAGATTCACCACGTTGAGACGATAAAACAGATCTTCGCGAAACTCGCCGCGCGCCATGGCCTTCGGCAGGTCGCGATGGGTCGCAGAAATAATCCGCACATCAATGTCAATATCGCGGTTGCTGCCCAGCGGGCGCACTTTACGCTCCTGCAGGACGCGCAGCAGTTTAACCTGCAGCGCCACCGGCATATCGCCGATTTCATCAAGAAACAGGGTCCCGCCTTCTGCGGCCTGGAATAGCCCCTCGCGATTGCTGACCGCGCCGGTAAAAGCGCCGCGGGCGTGGCCAAACAGCTCCGACTCCAGCAGCTGCTCGGGAAGCGCGCCGCAGTTAATGGCGACAAAAGGTTTATCGCGGCGCGGGCTGGCGTTATGAATTGCCTGGGCGACAATCTCCTTGCCGGTACCGCTCTGGCCGTTAATCAGTACGCTGACGTCCGACTGCGCCACCATCCCGGCCTGCTCCAGCAGACGCTCCATCAGCGGGCTGCGGGTCACAATCGCCTGGCGCCAGCGCTCGTCGGTGGTGGGTGCGCTCTGCTCCAGCGCGTCATCAATCGCTTTATACAGGGCGTCTTTATCCACCGGCTTGGTGAGAAAGCTAAATACGCCCTGCTGGGTCGCGGCAACGGCGTCCGGAATGGAACCGTGCGCGGTGAGAATGATCACCGGCATTCCCGGCTGAACCTTCTGGATTTCGCTGAACAGCTGGAGGCCGTCCATCTCGTCCATCCGCAGGTCGCTGACCACCAGGTCGACTTTGTCACGGCTCAGCGTGCGCAGGGCCTCCGGCCCGCTCTCGGCGGTCAGTACGCTGTATCCTTCGCTGACAAGACGCATGCCCAGCAGCTTCAGCAGCCCCGGATCGTCGTCCACCAGCAGCAGACGGGCGGGTTTACGGATCGTCATGAATCACCTCCGGGACCTTCTCACCGCCGTGCCCGGCGTCCGGGCTGAAGTTCCCGCCGGGTTTACGGCTGGAGAGCTGGCGCTCGATGTCGGTGAGATTCTCCAGCTTGCGGGTCGTCAGTTCGAGCTGACTGCGAAGTTCAATTTCCTGCTGACGCAGCGTCTCCAGCTCCGCATCGCTTGACTGCTGCAATTTGGCGTAGCGGGAGCGCTCCTCAATCAGCTGAAGCTGCCGGCCCTGGGCATCGCGCCAGAGCTGATAAAGCGGGCGAACCTGGACGGCGATTTGCGGGCTGAAGGCATCCAGACTGGCCACCAGATCGCGACGTTCGTTGGGCGTAATTTTGGCATCGGCCAGTAAAATGCCGCGTTTAAAGGCATCCTGCCAGCTGTCGGCATCGTGCTGCCGGGCTTCAGCCCGCGCCTGTACCGGAGCAAGGCGGTCCGCGCAGTCAATTCCCCGCAGCCAGTAAAGCGGGTTTTTATCACTGGCCTCGCTTTGCAGGCTCCAGATGTCGGCGCACTCCACCGAAAGAAAATCGGCGACCTGATGCTGCGGCAGCGCGGAGAGCGTTTTGCCATCCGCGGCGTGTGGTGATGTAGAGGCGGAACATCCCGCCAGCGCCAGGCAGGACATGCCTGACAGCAGCCATCCCCTGAGGGGACGGACAAGTGCGAAGAAGTGGGACATATTCACCCGATAGTTATACGTTATTTTGTCCAGACTCGGCGACGGGGAGCGTGATACGAAAACAGATTAGCCCTGATTTATCATCAACCAGGCTCAGCTCGCCCTGCATTTGCCGTACGCAGTCGCGGGCAATGCTCAGCCCCAGACCGCTGCCTTTTACCGCCCCTTTACGCTGGTGGCTTCCCTGATAAAAAGGCTCAAAAATCATGTTTCTCTCTGCGGGCGGGATCGGCTCGCCGTCGTTAATGACGTCAATGCGCACCTGCTCGCCGTGCCGATAGCTATGAATGCGAATGTTACCGGATTCAGCACCATAGTGCACCGCATTGGAGTAGAGATTATCCAGGACGCTCACCAGCAGAGCGGGCTCCGCTTCGCATAAACGCTCGCTGAGCAACAGTTCGGTATGCATCATTTTAGCTCTTGCCGGCAGGCTATGGGCAGAAACCACATTTTCCACCAGTTCGGCCAGGTTTACCGTCTCGCGCGCAATCGGGCCATCGGCCTGTTTACGGTTGTAATCCAGCAGTTGCTCGATCAGCTTTTGCAGGTTGCGGCTGCTGTTATCGAGAATTTCAACGATCTCCTGCTGCTCGAGCGTCAGCGGCCCGGCCACCCGGTCGGCAAGCAGCTCCGTCCCTTCGCGCATGCTGGCCAGCGGCGTTTTCAGCTCATGGGAAAGATGGCGCAGGAACTGATGACGCTGGGATTCCAGCCAGGCAAGGCGTTCGCTCAGCCAGATAATGCGTTTACCGACGGAGCGCAGCTCGCGCGGACCGGTAAACAGCGCGGCGTCGTCCAGCGACTTCCCCTCCCCCAGTCGGTTGATCATTCTCTCAATGCCCTTCACCGGGCCGATAATCATGCGGGTGAACAGCAGCACCAGCGCCAGGCTGAGCAGGAACAGCACCAGCGCCTGCCAGCCGAAGAACTGCCCGCGCTCGGCGATTTCCTGCTGCAGCTGCTGCCCGCGCGAATAGACCACCGTTCGGGTTGCCTGCACCATGTCGCTATTGGCCGAGGCAAACGCTTCCAGGCTGGCGGCTGACTTCGCCGCCGGACCGCTATTTTTACACTGCAGCTCGGCCAGATCGTCGAGATCCTGACGCAGCGCCTGCCAGATTTTCTCATCGGGCAGGACGCCCGCGTGAGCATCAAGCATTTCGCTGTAGCGTTGGCGCTGATTCTGGTAGACCCGCGCCAGCGTCGGATCGTCCAGCACGCAGTACTGACGGTAGCTACGTTCCATCTCCAGCGATGCGTTAATCATCGCTTCGCTGCGGCGGGCGTCGATAAGGGTAGTACGGTTGATATGCGCCGCCTGCGCGCTCAGCGCGTTGAGGCTTTGCCACGCCTGCCATGCCAGCACCAGCAGCGGCAGCAGGATCAGCACGAAGGATAGCGTGACCAGCTGGCGCAGCGAACGGGGGAAAAGGGAGAGTCGCTTCACGGATAGGGTCTCAATCATTAGCTCACTACGATGCTACCTGAATATACCCAATATACTCTATGGATTTTGAGTTACAGGAAGGCGGCAAAGCTGAGAATCCCCGGGAGCTTACTCAAGTAAGTGACCGGGGTGAACAGATGCGGCCAACGCACCTGTAGCACAAAAGACGACGAGTATAATAAAGCCAGGCTACGGGAGCCTGGCTTTATTAAGCAATGAGGCGGTGCCTTACTCGACGTTTCGCCCGATGACTGATAAAGCGGAGCTGTTATCAGGAGTTGGACGGCAGGCACCTGTTTGTGCGTCATTCGAAGTTTATGTAGCGCGTCCCGAAGGGGCTGACATAAGAAGGTGAATGAGCCACTGGTTATAATTATGCACGAACTATGCCACATTTCAAAACATCTTATTAACACAATGAAATATAATACCTTTTTACTATTCATGGGCATGAATGATGATGGTCGGTTTTCGCGCAAAGTGTCGCTGATTAGCAACAACGGATGAATGGTTTAGCAATGCTATTATAAATCAATATGTTAAGTGTCACCTTTTGACGACACCGCTATAGCGCGTTTGTCGGCGATCCCCGACACCTGCTGTCGATACGCCTCACCAATAAAAAAGCCCCCTGCGCGGGCAGGAGGCTTAATGCGATTTGTGAGCGGTTTTAGCCCAGCTGTTTACGCGCGTTGCGGAAAATACGCATCCACGGGCTGTCTTCGCCCCAGTTTTCCGGATGCCAGGAGTTCGACACGGTGCGGAACACGCGTTCCGGGTGCGGCATCATGATGGTCGCGCGCCCGCTTTCGCTGGTCACCGCGGTGATACCGTTCGGCGAACCGTTCGGGTTAGCCGGATAGTTTTCCGTCACCTTACCAGCGTTGTCGACGAAGCGCAGCGCCACCAGGCCTTTACTTTCCAGCTGCGCCAGATGCGCGCCATCGCGAACTTCCACCTGCCCTTCACCGTGGGATACGGCAATCGGCATCATTGACCCCACCATCCCCTGCAGCAGCAGAGACGGGCTCTGGGTCACTTCAACCAGGCTGAAGCGGGCTTCAAAGCGGTCGGACTGGTTACGCACAAAGCGCGGCCACAGCTCGCTGCCCGGGATGAGCTCGCGCAGGTTAGACATCATCTGGCAGCCGTTGCACACGCCCAGCGCCAGGGTTTGCGGACGATGGAAGAAGGTGGCAAATTCGTCGCGAACCCGCTCATTGAACAGAATCGATTTCGCCCAGCCCTCACCCGCGCCTAAAACGTCACCGTAGGAGAAGCCGCCGCAGGCCACCAGCGCCTGGAAGTCAGCAAGACCGGTACGGCCCGCCAGCAGGTCGCTCATGTGCACGTCGATGGCATCAAAGCCCGCGCGATGGAACGCCGCGGCCATTTCTACATGGGAGTTCACGCCCTGCTCGCGCAGCACCGCAACCTTCGGACGCGCGCCGGTGGCAATATAAGGCGCAGCGATATCCTCATTGATATCGAAGGAGAGCTTCACGTTGAGGCCCGGATCGGCATCGTTGGCTTTCGCCTCGTGCTCCTGGTCGGCGCACTCCGGGTTATCGCGCAGACGCTGCATTTGCCAGGTGGTTTCTGCCCACCACATGCGCAGCGTTGTGCGGCTTTCGCTGAATACCGGATGACCGTCGGCCTCGATGACAAAGCAATCGCCCGTCGTGGCCTGGCCAAGATAGTGAACGCAATCCGCCAGACCATGAGCGGCCAGCAGCGCTTCCACCGCCTGGCGGTCGGCGGCACGAACCTGAATCACCCCGCCAAGCTCCTCGTTAAACAGCGCGGCCAGACGATCCTCGCCGAGCGCGGCGATATCAACCTTGACGCCGCAGTGGCCGGTAAAGGCCATCTCGGCCAGCGTGACCAGCAGACCGCCGTCAGACCGGTCGTGCCACGCCAGCAGCTTACCTTCGGCCACCAGCGCCTGCATTGCGTCCCAGAAGCCTTTCAGCTGCGCGACATCGCGCACGTCGGCGGTCACATCGCCAAGCTGACGATAAACCTGCGCCAGCGCGGTCGCGCCCAGCGCATTGTTCCCCTTGCCTAAATCAATCAGCAGCAGGGCGTTGTCTTCAGTCACGAGCTGTGGGGTGACGGTACGGCGTACGTCTTCCACGCGGGCAAAGGCGGAAATCACCAGCGACAGCGGAGAGGTCATCTCGCGCTGTTCAGAGCCTTCCTGCCAGCGGGTTTTCATCGACATGGAGTCTTTACCCACCGGAATGGTCAGTCCCAGGGCCGGACAGAGCTCTTCGCCAACCGCTTTTACCGCTTCATATAAACCGGCGTCTTCGCCCGGGTGACCGGCTGCGGCCATCCAGTTTGCCGACAGCTTCACGCGATTGAGCGCGCCAATCTGCGTCGCCGCGATGTTGGTCAGCGCCTCGCCGACCGCCAGACGGGCGGAAGCGGCAAAGTCCAGCAGCGCCACCGGCGCGCGCTCGCCAATAGACATGGCTTCGCCATAGTAGCTGTCGAGACTGGCGGTGGTCACCGCGCAGTTAGCCACCGGGATCTGCCACGGACCCACCATCTGATCGCGCGCCACCATACCGGTGACGGTACGGTCGCCGATGGTGACGAGGAAGGTTTTCTCCGCCACGGTCGGCAGGTGCAGCACGCGATTCACCGCGTCGGCAATAGTGATTCCCTGGCGTTCCAGACTCTGGCCCTGGGCTTTGAGCGTCTGCACGTCGCGGGTCATTTTCGGCGTTTTGCCCAGCAGCACGTCAAGCGGCAGGTCGATCGGGCGATCGTCAAAGTGAGTATCGTCGAGGCTCAGATGCAGCGCTTCGGTCGCTTCGCCAATCACCGCATACGGCGCGCGTTCGCGGCGGCACAGCTCATCAAACAGCGGCAGCTGCTCCGGCGCGACCGCCAGCACATAACGTTCCTGCGATTCGTTACACCAGATCTCCAGCGGGCTCATGCCCGGCTCATCGCTGAGGATATCGCGCAGCTGGAATTTACCGCCGCGTCCGCCGTCGCTGACCAGTTCAGGCATCGCGTTCGACAGACCGCCGGCGCCGACGTCGTGGATAAACAGAATCGGGTTAGCGTCGCCCAGCTGCCAGCAGCGGTCTATAACTTCCTGGCAACGACGTTCCATTTCCGGGTTGTCGCGCTGTACGGAGGCGAAATCGAGATCGGCATCGGACTGGCCGGAAGCCATTGAAGAGGCCGCGCCGCCGCCAAGACCGATGTTCATCGCCGGACCGCCGAGAACAATCAGCTTCGCGCCGACGACGATCTCGCCCTTCTGCACGTGTTCGCCGCGAATGTTGCCGATACCGCCCGCCAGCATAATGGGCTTGTGATAGCCGCGCAGCTCTTCGCCGTTGTGGCTGCTCACTTTCTCTTCATAGGTACGGAAGTAACCGTTGAGCGCCGGACGACCAAATTCGTTGTTAAACGCCGCGCCGCCCAGCGGGCCTTCGGTCATGATATCCAGCGCGGTGACGATACGCTCCGGCTTACCGAAATCCTCTTCCCACGGCTGCTCAAACCCCGGAATACGCAGGTTGGAAACCGAGAAGCCCACCAGACCCGCTTTCGGCTTCGCGCCGCGCCCGGTGGCGCCTTCATCGCGAATTTCGCCGCCGGAACCGGTCGCCGCGCCCGGCCACGGAGAGATCGCCGTCGGGTGGTTATGGGTTTCGACCTTCATCAGAATATGCGCGTCTTCCTGGTGGAAGTCGTAGCGGCCGGTTTCGTGGTCGGCGAAGTAGCGCCCCACGGCTGAACCTTCCATTACCGCGGCGTTGTCTTTATAAGCAGACAGCACGTAGTCCGGGGTTTTCTCGAAGGTGTTTTTGATCATTTTAAACAGCGACTTCGGCTGCTTTTCGCCATCAATGACCCAGTCGGCGTTAAAAATCTTGTGTCGGCAGTGCTCGGAGTTAGCCTGCGCGAACATATAGAGTTCGATATCGTTCGGGTTGCGACCCAGCTTCTGGAAAGCATCCTGCAGATAGTCGATTTCATCATCCGCCAGCGCCAGCCCCAGACGGAGGTTGGCGTCAATCAGCGCCTGACGGCCCAGGCCCAGCAGATCAACGCTGGTGACCGGGGTTGGCTGATGGTGGGCGAAGAGTTTTTCACCCTCTTCCAGCGCGCCAAAGACGCTTTCCATCATGCGGTCATGCAGTTCGGCCGCCACCTGCGACCACTGTTCGTCATTCAGGCTGCTCGCTTCGACGTAATACGCCACGCCGCGCTCCAGGCGCAAAACCTGTGACAGGCCGCAGTTATGGGCGATGTCGGTAGCTTTAGAAGACCAGGGAGAGATGGTGCCGGGACGGGGGGTAACGAGCAGTAGCTTGCCGGTCGGGGTATGGCTGCTTAAGTTCGGGCCATACTTGAGCAATCTTGCCAGGCTCTCGCGATCGTCGCCGCTGAGCGGGGCGCTGAGGTCGGCAAAATGAACGTACTCGGCATAAATGGTGCTGACCGGAAGGTTGGCCGCCTGGAAACGTGCCAGCAGTTTATTGATACGGAATGCCGACAGTGCAGGTGAACCACGCAAAATTTCCATCATAAGTCTCTCGTCTTCGAAGCTTTCATGGTGAGCCAGGGGGGAAACGGGCGCCATTATAGTGAATCCTGCGCCCCGACGAAACCGTTTGCGTAGAAATAAAATGATTGCCGGGGTTTATCAATTAATGTGACTCATCTCGCGAATAAGTTGCCAACTGGCGCATTCTTAAGCAAAATGCCGCTCATTCCAGGACAACCTTTTACTTTTTCTGGTCATAATCTGCTGAGGAACGCGAAGCTGCAGAAGATTAACTATCTGAAAAAACTAAAGATTAATTATCTGCTCATCGGCATTGTGACCCTCCTGCTGGCGGCTGCCCTGTGGCCGTCTCTCCCGTGGATGGGAAAACCAGAAAACCGCGTGGCGGGGATCATGGCGCGCGGAGAACTGCGAATCAGCACCATTAATTCGCCGATGACCTTCGCGACCATCAATGACAAGACCTACGGTTTTGATTATGAGCTGGCGCAGCAGTTTGCCGACTACCTCGGCGTCGAGCTCAAAGTCACCGTCAGGCAGAATATCAGCCAGCTATTCGACGACCTCGATGAAGGCAAAGCCGACATGCTGGCAGCCGGGCTGGTCTACAACTCCGAGCGGGTGAAAAACTATCAGGTCGGGCCGACCTACTATTCCGTTTCGCAACAGCTGGTGTATCGCAAAGGCAACCTGCGTCCGCGCACCCTGGCAAACATCACCGCCGCGCAGCTGGCCATCGCTCCCGGACACGTGGCGATTAACGATCTCCAGGCATTGAAAAAGCAAAAATATCCCGACCTTGAGTGGCACGTGGACGATAAGCGCGGCACGACGGCGCTGATGCAGGCGGTTATCGATGGCAAACTCGACTATACCGTCGCTGATTCGGTCGCCGTCAGTCTGTTCCAGCGCGTCCACCCGGAGCTGGCCGTCGCCCTCGATATCAGCGACGAACAGCCGGTCACCTGGTTTAGCGAAAAAGGTGAAGATAATTCCCTGCCGGCGGCAATGCTCGATTTCTTCAATAACATTAACGAAGATGGCACCCTGGCGAGGCTGGAGGAGAAATACCTCGGCCACGGCAACGATTTTGACTACGTTGACACCCGCACCTTCCTGCGCGCCGTGGAGAGCGTTCTACCTGACCTGCAGCCGATGTTTGAAAAATACGCCCGACAGATAGACTGGCGGCTGCTGGCGGCTATCTCATGGCAGGAATCGCACTGGGATCCGCAGGCTACCTCTCCGACGGGCGTTCGCGGGATAATGATGTTGACCCGCAATACGGCGCAAAGCCTGGGCCTGACCGATCGCACCGACGCCGAGCAAAGCCTCGACGGCGGCATGCGTTATTTACAGGACATGATGAATAAAGTGCCGGAGTCGGTCCCACAGGACGAACGCATCTGGTTTGCGCTGGCGGCTTATAATATGGGCTACGCGCACATGCTTGACGCGATGGCGCTGACCAAAAAGCAGAAAGGCAACCCGAATAGCTGGGCGGATGTGAAGCAGCGTCTGCCGTTGCTAAGCCAGAAAAACTACTACAGCCGACTGAAGTACGGCTTTGCACGCGGGCACGAAGCCTACGCCTACGTCGAAAATATCCGCAAATATCATATTAGCCTCGTGGGCTATCTCTCTGAAAAAGAGAAAAAAGACGCGCAGATGGCGGCCTTAGGCGAACACTATCCGGCGGTCATGCCGGATGAGCTGGATAAAGAAGAGCAGTACACCAGGTCCTTTTTTAACTTTCGCGCCGAAACGCTGGTCGATAACGCAAAATTAAAAATCCCCGGAATGGGGCATTAATCCTGCGCCTGTTGGCCAGCTCGCTTTAGCGCTTTTTTCTCTTCCCGCCGCCAGCGGAAGAAATCGCTCAGCATGCCGGAACAGGCCTCCGCCATAACACCTTCCGCTATTTCTACCCGATGGTTCATGCCCGGATGATGCAGCACATCAATCAGCGACCCGGCGGCGCCGGTTTTCGCATCCCTGGCGCCAAACACCAGCCGGGAAATACGGCTGTGCACCATTGCGCCGGCGCACATCACGCAGGGTTCGAGAGTAACGTACAGCGTTGCGTCAATCAGGCGATAGTTTTGCAACACTAGCCCGCCCTGACGCAGCGCCATAATCTCGGCGTGCGCGGTGGGATCGTGGCGGCCGATGGGCCGGTTCCAGCCCTCGCCGATGACCTGATGATTATGCACCAGCACGGCGCCGACCGGCACCTCGCCCTCTTCCCAGGCGCGTTTGGCCAGCGTCAGGGCGTGACGCATCCAGTATTCATCATTTAATTCATGGTCAGACAAAGCGGGCACTCCTGCAGAAAAGCGGGGCGCATTATACATGGGCGCTATGTATTACACACTATTCTAACTGCTGAAGATCGCCCTGCGGCGTCACCCGCCAGCGGTGCTGGCAAAAAGAGAGCAGCGGGTTGTCCTGCTCGCTGTCGCTGTAGCCGCTATACAAGCGCAGCGGTGCGCCGATCTTTTGTTCCAGCTGCGTCACTTTTTCATTACCGAGACAGCGCAGGGTTAACCCCCAACCGCCGTAGCGTCGCTCCATTCGGCTGGCGATCAGATTCACCCGCGGCAGCCAGGCGGTATCAAAATAGACCTGTTCAACCAGCGACTGCGGCGAACCGGTGATCAGCCAGACGTCAGCGTCCGTGCTGGTCAGATAATGTTTAAGCCGCGCCTGAACAACCGGGAATGCCGTGACGTGCTGGCGAAACCAGCGAACAAAATTGGCCTCCAGGCGTTTAAGCTGCTGCTCGCTGCGCCCGAAGGTTGATGCCCAGAGCAGCAGGCTCATCGGCCAGCGCGCGGCGCGACCGTATAACATCAGTCCGGCCGCGATAACCGGCAATAAAGGAAGCAGCAGCAGCGCGTTCAGCGGCTGATGGCGCAGGGCATAGCGCAAAAAGCTGCCGAACATATCCTGCTGATGCAAGGTTCCATCCAGATCAAAGAAAACCACTCTCCGCGTGCTGCTATTCAAAACCCACTCCCCTGAACGATCGCATGATAACCAATAGCTTAACAGCCTTACGTCGCCAATAGCGAAAACATACGCTGCTGTTGAATCCGTATTAAGAAAACGTCTTTGCCGAGAAATCTTAGGCACAGAATTTTTAATTCGCGATAATCCTCTTATAATCGAATACAAAATTCTTTCAGCCGAGGGTGAAGCTGTCCTCCGGAGCCGCTATGAACTGTTTGACCCGTATTCGCCAGCGCTATCCGACGTTGGCCGCAAGCGATAAAAAACTGGCCGATTTCATTCTGGCTCAACCGGATCAAACCCGCCACCTCAGCTCGCAGCAGCTGGCGGGCGAAGCCGGCGTCAGCCAGTCAAGCGTAGTGAAATTTGCGCAGAAGATGGGGTTCAAAGGCTTCCCGGCGTTAAAGCTGGCGTTGAGCGAAGCCCTGGCAAGCGCGCCGACTCCGCAATCCGTACCGGTGCATAACCAGATTCGCGGCGACGATCCCCTGCGCCTGGTTGGCGAAAAGCTGATTAAAGATAACGTCGCGGCCATGCACGCCTCGCTGGACGTCAACACCGAAGAGAAGCTGCTGGAAGCCGTCACGCTGTTGCGCCACGCCCGTCGGGTCATCATTACCGGCATCGGCGCGTCGGGCCTGGTGGCGAGAAACTTTAGCTGGAAGCTGATGAAAATCGGCATTAACGCGGTATCAGAACAGGATATGCACGCCCTGCTGGCGACGGTACAGGCGATGTCTCCGGACGATCTGCTGCTGGCCATCTCCTATTCCGGTGAACGACGCGAGATCAATATGGCGGCCGGTGAAGCGCTGCGGGTAGGAAGCCAGATCCTGGCGATCACCGGCTTTAACCCCAACGCGCTTCAGCAGCAGGCAACGCTGTGCCTGTACACCATTGCGGAAGAGCAGGCCACGCGTAGCGCCGCGATCTCCTCCACCAGCGCGCAAATGATGTTGACCGATCTACTGTTTATGGGGCTGGTGCAGCAGGATCTTGAGCACGCTCCGGAGCGGATTCGCCATAGCGAAGCGCTGGTGAAAAAGCTGGTGTAACCCCGAGTGCCCTGCCCGCTGTCAAAAGCACACTCTCTCTTATTGGCTCAGGCCGGGCAAAATTTCTCCGCTGCGGATGGTCGCCCCGCGGTGGAAAAGAGCTGGCCCGGGCGAAAAATGGGCGTATAATGCCCGCCCTGTTTGTGTTGTTTCTGAGAATTTCCTGATGGCGCTGTTAATCACCAAAAAATGCATCAACTGCGATATGTGCGAGCCGGAGTGCCCGAATGAGGCGATATCCATGGGTGATAGCATTTATGAAATTAACAGCGATCGCTGCACCGAATGCGTTGGCCACTATGATACGCCGACCTGCCAGAAGGTGTGCCCGATCCCAAATACCATTCTGAAAGATCCGGCCCATAACGAAAATGAAGAGCAGCTGTGGGATAAGTTTGTCCTGCTGCACCACGCGGACAAACTGTGATATTGCCGGATGGCGGCGTTAACCGACCTCTCCGGCCTGTAACACTCTAGCTTTCGATAATCACCGTGGCGCAGGCATAGTGACGCTCGTCGGCCAGCGTCACGTGAATGCTGCTTACGCCCATACGCTCGGCCAGACTCTTCGCTTCGCCCCACAATCGCAGCTTTGGCTTACCCAGCTCGTCGTTGTAAACCTCAAACTGATTAAACGCCAGCCCATTGCGGATGCCGGTGCCAAGCGCCTTGGCCGCCGCTTCTTTAACGGCGAAACGCTTGGCCAGAAAACGGACCGGCTGCTGATGCTGTTCCCATATCGCCCACTCGCTATCGCTCAGGACGCGACGCGCCAGACGATCGCCGCTGCGGGCAATTACCGCTTCAATACGGGCAATTTCTACAATATCAGTACCCAGTCCGAGAATGGCCATCAGGCGCGCGCTTCCTGCATCAAACGCTTCATTTCCGCCACCGCCTCTTTCAGGCCGCTCATCACCGCACGGCCAATGATCGCGTGGCCGATGTTCAGCTCGTGCATTTCCGGCAGCGCGGCAATGGCCTTCACGTTATGGTAGGTCAAACCGTGACCGGCATTAACCTTCAGCCCCAGGCTGGCGGCATAGGTCGCCGCTTTGGCAATACGCTCCAGCTCTTTTGCCTGCTCAGCGTCAGTTTGCGCATCAGCGTAGCATCCGGTGTGAATTTCGATATAAGGCGCGCCAACGTCCGCTGCGGCCTTAATTTGCGCGTTGTCCGCGTCAATAAACAGCGAAACCAGGATACCGGCATCGGCAAGGCGTTTACAGGCGTCGCGCATTTTGTCGAGCTGGCCCGCCACGTCCAGTCCACCTTCGGTGGTCACTTCCTGACGTTTTTCCGGCACCAGGCAGCAAAAATGGGGCTGAGTCTCACAGGCAATCTTCAGCATCTCTTCCGTCACCGCCATCTCAAGGTTCATGCGGGTATCCAGCGTCTGGCGCAAAATACGGACATCGCGATCGGTAATATGGCGACGATCTTCGCGCAGATGGACGGTAATACCGTCAGCGCCGGCCTGCTCGGCGATAAAGGCCGCCTGGACCGGATCCGGATAAGCGGTACCGCGAGCGTTGCGTAATGTCGCAATGTGGTCAATATTGACCCCCAACAGTAATTCAGCCATGACAATCCTCGTTAATCGTTATTTGTTTTATCGGCTCGCGCTGCCCGCGCGGGCAAAAACTGACGAAAAAGCTCGCGACTTTTAAGCGGCTTCCCGCCCAGATAGGGCTTCAGGGCGATACGGGTGAAACGCTTTGCCGCGCGCAGCGCATCGCTGTCCGGAAATTCACGGCTCGCCAGCGCCTTAAGATGGTGCCCGGTAAAGGTGTTGTTATCAATAACCACGCTGGCGATAAAGCCTTTTTCTTCACGGTAGCGATAGGTCATTGCGTCGTCAACCGCTTCTCCGCTGCCGGCGCAGTGCAGGAAATCCACGCCATATCCCAGATGCCCCAGCAGCGCCAGTTCAAAACGCCGTAGCGCCGGTTCCGGCGAGCCGCTTGCGCCAGCCAGAGACTGGATACAGTGCAAATAATCGAAGAAGAGTTCGGAAAAGCGCGTTTCGTGCTCAAGCACGCGAGAGAGAAGCTCGTTGACGTAAAGGCCGCTGTAGAGCGTGATGCCGCTGAGAGGGAGCGCCAGCGAGACGGCTTCCGCGCTGCGCAGCGTTTTGACTTCGCCGCGCCCGCCAAAGCGAAGCAGTAAGGGAGTAAAAGGCTGAAGCGCGCCTTTGAGGTTAGAACGTTTGGAACGTGCGCCTTTAGCCACAAGGCGCACGCGGCCGGATTCTTCCGTGAAGACGTCCAGCATCAGGCTGGTTTCGCTCCAGGGACGGCTATGCAGTACGAAAGCGCGTTGCCAGCCTTCCATCATACTCGTCGTCTTTCAAGCCGCAGGTGCGTTGGCTGCGCCCACTCACCCCAGTCACTTACTGAAGTAAGCTCCCGGGGACTCGCGGTCTTGCCGCGTGACTCAGCCTCTGGCCTCGCTCCTTCGCAGCCAGCGCAAGCGCTGTTCAAAACACTTTGTGTTTTGTCCTGCACCTCGAAAGCCATAGAGTATCCAAACTTAGAGATCGTCGCCGTAACCGAGACTGCGCAGCGCGCGTTCGTCATCAGCCCAGCCGGACTTCACTTTCACCCACAGTTCGAGGTGAACCGGCGCTTCAAACATATCCTGCATGTCTTTACGCGCTTCGATACCGATGGTTTTGATTTTGGCCCCTTTGTTGCCAATCACCATCTTCTTCTGCCCTTCACGCTCAACCAAAATCAGACCGTTGATATCGTAGCCGCCGCGCTCGTTGGTTACAAAACGTTCGATTTCCACGGTAACGGAATACGGCAGTTCAGCGCCGAGGAAACGCATCAGCTTTTCACGAATGATCTCGGAAGCCATAAAGCGCTGAGAGCGGTCGGTGATGTAATCTTCCGGGAAGTGATGAATCGCTTCCGGCAGATGCTTACGCACGATACCGGCGATGGTATCAACGTTCAGCCCCGTTTCCGCGGAAATCGGCACGATATCAAGGAAGTTCATCTGGCTGCCAAGGAACTGCAGGTGCGGCAGAAGATCGGCTTTTTCCTGTACGTTATCGACTTTGTTGACCGCCAGAATCACCGGCGCTTTACCATCGCGCAGCTTATTGAGCACCATCTCGTCGTCCGGCGTCCAGCGGGTACCTTCAACGACGAAAATAACTAGCTCAACGTCGCCAATGGAGCTGCTTGCCGCTTTGTTCATCAGACGGTTAATCGCGCGTTTTTCTTCCATATGCAGGCCCGGGGTATCGACGTAGATCGCCTGATACGGACCTTCAGTATGAATACCAACGATGCGGTGACGCGTCGTCTGCGCTTTTCGGGAAGTGATCGAGATCTTCTGCCCGAGCAGCTTGTTCAGCAATGTGGATTTGCCCACGTTTGGACGACCAACGATGGCAATAAATCCGCAGTAGTTCTTTTCTTCGCTCATTCCAGCTCCAGCTTTTTCAGCGCCTGTTCGGCGGCAGCCTGCTCCGCCTTGCGACGGCTAGAACCCGTGCCAACCACCGGTTCACTCAGGCCGCTAACCTGGCAGTGGATAGTAAATTCCTGATCGTGCGCTTCACCGCGAACCTGTACCACCAGGTAAGACGGCAGCGGCAGATGGCGCCCCTGCAAATACTCCTGCAAGCGCGTCTTCGGATCTTTTTGCTTGTCACCCGGGCTGATTTCATCCAGACGACTCTGGTACCAGGAGAGAATAAGGCGCTCAACGTTCTGAATATCGCTGTCGAGGAAAATCCCGCCGATTAACGCTTCAACGGTGTCCGCCAGTATAGATTCACGGCGAAAGCCCCCGCTTTTCAGTTCACCCGGCCCAAGACGCAGACATTCACCTAATTCGAACTCGCGGGCAATTTCTGCCAGCGTGTTGCCTCGTACCAGGGTCGCGCGCATGCGGCTCATATCGCCTTCGTCTACCCGAGGGAAACGATGATAGAGCGCGTTCGCGATCACAAAGCTCAATATTGAGTCGCCTAAAAATTCCAGGCGCTCATTATGTTTGCTGCTGGCACTGCGGTGAGTTAATGCCTGTTGCAACAGCTCCTGATGATGAAAAGTGTAGCCCAGCTTCCGTTGAAGCCGATTAATTACGATGGGGTTCATGCGTTACCAATAGATGAATGCGTCAAAAATGCAGCACACGAAACCGACCTGAGTAAAAACCAACGCGGTTTCGTGTGCTGTGTCAATCTTACGAGAGACAACCTAAAACTTCGGGGGGATATTCTATACGCAACGACAAGGGATGTCGTTAGTTTGAATAGATTTAAATTTTAAATAATTCACGCTGCCGTTATTGCGTCGGCAGCGTGAATAAAGCAGGAAAAATTTACTGGATACCACCGATACGCGATAAACGTACGCCGGTAGGCCATTCGCCTTCCTGTTTTTCGAAACTCATCCAGATTGCGGTTGCTTTACCCACCAGATTCGCTTCCGGCACAAAGCCCCAATAACGGCTATCGGCGCTGTTATCGCGGTTGTCACCCATCATAAAATACTGCCCCGGCGGGACAATCCAGGTCGCCAGCGGCAGACCGGACTGATGGTAATACATCCCCACCTGGTCCTGAGCAATCGGTACGGTCAATATACGGTGGGTCACTTCGCCCAGCGTCTCTTTACGTTCGGTCAGACGGATGCCATCGGCTTTCGTCTCGCCTTTCGGCAGTTGCCAGAAACCGCTGGTCGCTTCGCCGCCGTTGCTGCGGGAGAAGGTCTGTACGAAATCGCTCGGCTCAACGTTGGAGTAAGTGACCGGCAGCGCATTGCCGCAGGCCTGGCCAGAACTACAGCCCGGCTGGATAGTGACCTGCTTGGCAATCGGATCGTAAGTCACTTTATCACCCGGTAAACCGACCGCACGCTTGATATAATCCAGGCGCGGATCTTGCGGATATTTAAAGACGACAATATCGCCGCGCTTCGGATGTCCGGTTTCGATCAGCGTCTTCTGGTAAATCGGATCTTTAATGCCGTAGGCAAACTTCTCAACCAGAATAAAATCGCCGATCAGCAGCGTCGGCATCATCGAGCCGGAGGGGATCTGGAAGGGCTCATAAATGAATGAGCGAACCACCAGCACAATCGCCAGTACCGGAAAGATTGACGCGCCGGTTTCCAGCCAGCCCGGTTTCGGGCCGACCTTTTTCAGCGTTTTCTTGTCCAACTGGTCGCCGGTCGCCGCCTGCGCAGCGGCCTGACTTTCGCGACGTTTTGGCGCAAAGATAAACTTATCCAGGCACCACAACAGACCCGTCACCACAGTAGCGATGACCAGGATCAGGGCAAACATGTTCGCCATGCCAACTCCTTAGGGTTATTTGCCGTCTTTACCAACGTGCAGAATGGCGAGGAACGCTTCCTGCGGAAGCTCAACGTTACCGACCTGCTTCATGCGTTTCTTACCGTCTTTCTGCTTCTGCAGCAGCTTTTTCTTACGGCTGACGTCGCCGCCATAGCATTTCGCCAGAACGTTTTTACGCAGCTGTTTTACGGTAGAGCGGGCAATAATATGGTTGCCGATGGCAGCCTGGATAGCGATATCGAACTGCTGACGCGGGATCAGCTCTTTCATCTTCTCTACCAGTTCGCGGCCGCGGTACGGCGCATTGTCGTTATGCGTGATCAGCGCCAGCGCATCCACGCGCTCGCCGTTAATCAACACATCCACACGCACCATGTTGGAAGCCTGGAAGCGCTTGAAGTTGTAGTCCAGCGACGCATAGCCGCGGGAGGTAGACTTCAGTCGGTCGAAGAAGTCGAGCACCACTTCCGCCATCGGGATTTCATAGGTCAGCGCAACCTGATTGCCGTGGTAGACCATGTTGGTCTGTACGCCGCGTTTTTCGATACACAGGGTGATGACGTTGCCCAAAAACTCCTGCGGCAGCAGCATGTGACACTCCGCGATCGGCTCGCGCAGCTCCTGAATATTGTTCAGCGGCGGCAGCTTGGACGGGCTGTCGACGTAGATAACCTCTTTCGAGGTGGTTTCGACTTCATAGACTACCGTCGGCGCCGTGGTGATCAGATCCAGATCGTATTCACGCTCCAGGCGCTCCTGGATGATCTCCATATGCAGAAGACCCAGGAAGCCGCAGCGGAAACCGAAGCCCAGCGCCGTAGAGCTTTCCGGCTCATAGAACAGAGAAGCATCGTTGAGGCTCAGTTTGCCCAGCGCGTCGCGGAAGTTTTCATAATCATCGGAGCTGACCGGGAACAGGCCGGCATAGACCTGCGGTTTCACCTTTTTAAAGCCGGGCAGCGCTTTATCTGCCGGGTTGCGCGCAAGCGTCAGCGTATCGCCGACCGGCGCGCCGAGGATGTCTTTAATGGCGCAAACCAGCCAGCCTACCTCGCCGCATTTCAGCTCGGTACGGTCCACCTGCTTCGGCGTGAAGATGCCCAGACGATCGGCGTTATACACCTGCCCGGTACTCATCACCTTAATTTTATCGCCTTTGCGCATGGTGCCGTTTTTGATACGCACCAGAGAAACGACGCCGAGGTAGTTATCAAACCAGGAGTCGATAATCAGAGCCTGCAGCGGCGCTTCCGGATCGCCTTCCGGCGGCGGAATATCGCGCACCAGGCGCTCCAGCACGTCCGGTACGCCAACGCCGGTCTTCGCTGAACAGCGCACCGCATCGGTGGCATCAATACCAACGATGTCTTCAATCTCTTCCGCTACGCGTTCCGGATCGGCTGCGGGCAGGTCGATTTTGTTCAGGACCGGTACGACTTCAAGGTCCATTTCCATCGCCGTATAGCAGTTAGCCAGCGTCTGGGCTTCGACGCCCTGGCCGGCATCAACCACCAGCAAAGCGCCTTCACAGGCGGCAAGCGAACGAGAAACTTCATAAGAGAAGTCGACGTGGCCGGGGGTGTCGATAAAGTTCAGCTGATAGGTTTCGCCATCAGTTGCTTTGTAATCCAGGGTGACGCTCTGCGCCTTGATAGTGATACCGCGCTCACGTTCAAGATCCATGGAGTCCAGAACCTGGGCTGCCATTTCACGATCGGAAAGGCCACCGCAAATCTGGATAATACGGTCAGACAATGTCGACTTACCGTGGTCGATGTGAGCGATGATTGAAAAGTTACGTATATTCTTCATATTTAGAGTTAATTATGCCTTACGCGAATCATGAGGCCGCTGTTCTGTGCCTGACGTTTTTTAATCCGAAAACGCCGCATTCTACACTACATCCACGAAACCAGGAAATGCTCTTACCGCTAGCATAACCGGAGTAAATGATGAGTTCTTGCGGGAGTTGTAAATAAAGATAAGGGCCAGTGAAATCACTGACCCAGCTGGGAGGAAGGCGTCTCGATGCGGACTAAATCTGGCGGTAAACCGACGCTGATAATAACCGGCTGCCACGACTGCCGGGAGGCTAAGCCAGGCGAAAGACCGCGAGCGACCAGAAACCCGCCAACGCCGCCCAAAATTGCCCCGCAAAGCGAGGCAAAGTCGTTGGCAAACAGCACCTGGAATATCGATGCCATCACGAACAAGCCGACTAACGGCGCCATATAAACCAATACCGCTGACCCGAGCAGGCTGCTTTCGGCAATGCCCAGTTCGACTTTTTGCCCGGCCGACAGCGGCTGTTCGCAGGGGACGCTAAGGGTATGGCTGGTTTGCGGCCCAAGCTTATTCAGCACCCGGCTTCCGCAACCGGCGCGAGAAGCACAGCTGCTGCAGGAGGCTTTCACATCGCAGTGCACCAGCGCAACGCCATTTTGCCAGGAAACGACCGTCGCCCACTCTTTAATCATTGTACTGCCCTGAATTTAATACTATCGGAAATACGCTTCGCCGTTTGCGGCGGCAGTTCGCCAACGATGGTTATCTCTGCGTTATCACGCACGGTAGTCGCCACGGTACGACGGCCGGTACGCAGCAGCTGATCGCTACTATTTGCCGTGGCGCGATTGATATTGACAGAGAAACTAAACAGCCCATCGGAATACAAACGGGACTCTACCGGGCCATCGAAAGTGGGCAGACGACGCTGGCTGCTGGAGACTTCGGCCACGCCCTGCGGCAGCCAGGTCGGCGCCCAGTTAAAGTTGGCCTTATTACCCCCTTCCGGCACCGACAGCTGCGGAGGCAGGTTAGCCTTAGACAGGGTTTCCATACTGGCGCTAACGTTATCGCCAACGTTGAACGAGACGACGCGGAACTGCTCAAGCGTTTCGCCGTCGCGATCAAGCAGATCAACGCGCAGAGGCAGCTTAGTTTCAGCATCTAACCATGCGATATAGCTATAGCGGGTGCCATCGCGAGCCACGACGCGCACAACATCACATAAACGATCGGCAATACGCGTCCGCCCCACGGAAATGAAGTCGTAATAGGATGACAGACGTTTAAAGTCGGAGTAGACCAATGAAGGCAGCGAATCAACGATATAGTCGCCGTTCAGGGTGAAAGGATCGAGTCCGGGCTCAAAATAGCTGATTTCCGTTCCGCGCAGCACCACTTCCCGACGCGGCCCGTCAAGCTGGAGCAGCTGTGCCAGGGTGCGATTGTTTAGTTTAGCGTGTCGATAACGCAGCGACTCAACACCCTGCTTGTTGATGCTGACGAAAGAGAGCTCGTAATTAAGGGACTGGCTGGCCAGGTTCATCTGCTGCAACAACGCCCCGGACGATGTATCAGCCGAGGCGTTGACGGAGAAGAACAGGCTGCCTGCCATGAGCGACATGGCACACCAAAGTTGCTTCATTACTGCGATTGTGTTCCTAAAGTTTGATAGCCCGGCACCTGAACAGCGGCTTGCTGAGTCTGGGCCTGGCCAAACTGAAGCTGTTCCGCATGCAGGCGACGCTGCAATTCATAGTCCTGCAGCATAGCATTAATTCTGCGGCGCTGTTCCTGCACCTGAGCCTGCTGACCGCTACCTGCCGAAGCATCCGCCGGCACGCCCAGGCTGACCGGGCTGGCCTTACCCATCATCGGCATGGTGTTAAACACCGGCGCCTCTGGCTGCTGGGATGAATCAGACTGGCCATTATACTGCTGAACGCCGACAATCACAGCAAGGGATACGCACGCGGCAACGCCCATCTGGGTAAGCGAGCTGGCCCACGGGCGTACTTTTTGCCAGAAAGGCATCTGACGCCACTGGTGCGGTGCGGGCTGAGATTCAGGAATTAGAGGAACCGTCTGACGAACGGGCTCGTTTTCAATGGCGGCCATGACGCGAGCTGAGATATCAAAATGGAGCACCTCACTCGTATCGCCTCGCAGCGTATCGCGGATGAGATGGTAGCTCTCCCAGGTTTTTTGCATTTCAGATGAACGCTCCAGCTCGTTGAGCAGTTCGTTATCCAGCGTTTCACCATCCATTAAGGCCGAAAGTTTTTCTTTCTGCATGCCTGATACCCTTTTCCAGTATTCCGCTATCGTCAACGCCTGATTAGCGGTTGAACTTTATTATCAATAGCTTCTCGCGCCCGGAAGATGCGCGAACGCACTGTGCCCACCGGACAATCCATGATGGCGGCTATTTCTTCATAGCTCATGCCATCCAGCTCCCGCAAGGTAATTGCCATGCGTAAATCTTCCGGAAGCGATTCAATGGTACGAAAAACTATTTGTCTCAGCTCTTCTGACAACATTAAGTTCTCAGGGTTCGAAATTTCTTTCAATGCCCCGCCACTTTCGAAGTTTTCAGCATCATTCGCATCAACATCGCTGGATGGCGGACGGCGTCCCTGAGCAACCAGATAATTCTTCGCCGTGTTTACGGCGATGCGATATAACCAGGTGTAAAAAGCGCTATCCCCCCGGAAAGAATCCAGCGCACGCCATGCTTTAACGAACGATTCCTGAACAACGTCAGCGATATCGCCCGGCGGCACGTAGCGGGAGACCAGACTTGCAACCTTATGCTGATAGCGCACCACCAGCAGGTTAAATGCTTTCTGATCTCCTTTCTGGACCCGTTCAACGAGGACCTGATCCGTTAACTGCTCGCTCATCCGAGGTAATGTCTCCCCAAACCCAATTCCCATGCGTATTCAAAAACACCACCCAATTACTGCATCAAGTGAGCAAGCAGAGGGTTGGAGTGTCTGAAAACAATAAAGTTCCGTTACGCCTTTGTTTTTCGTCCGGCACCGGCTGACGGATTGTTATCTCTCATTATATGTCCCGGTCGCTAAACGATATGTAAGATAATAAGAAAAAGCGCAAGACCCGCCAGAAGGGTAACGTAACCCGGCTTTTATTTCACTATAAAATCTGAAGCTCACGAGCCGCTTCGCAAAACCTTTTTTCCATTTACAGCCCGCCTCATTACGCCGTTATGTTTAGTCCTCACAACGCGGAGTAAAAAAAATGTACGATTTCTCGCTGGCTGGTGCTATTGTTCGCTTATTGTGTTTAGTAAATTAAACAAAGGCCATGAAAACAACTTCCGATTCCTCCTGTGATGTGCTGATTATTGGCAGCGGCGCTGCCGGATTATCCCTTGCCTTACGCCTGGCGGAACGCTGCGCGGTCACGGTTCTCAGCAAAGGCCCTATCAGTGAAGGTTCTACTTTCTACGCTCAGGGCGGTATTGCCGCCGTATTTGATGAAACCGATAGCGTTGAATCGCACATCGAGGATACGTTGATAGCCGGAGCGGGTCTTTGCGATCGCCATGCGGTCTCATTCGTGGCGAGCAACGCTAAACCCTGCGTTCAGTGGCTAATCGATCAGGGCGTGCTGTTTGATACTCAGGTTCAGGCGAACGGCGAAGAGGGCTACCATCTGACCCGCGAGGGAGGTCACAGCCACCGCAGAATTCTCCACGCCGCCGATGCGACCGGTAAAGCCGTTGAGACTACCCTGGTGAGCCAGGCGCTGGCCCACCCAAATATCCGCATACTGGAACGCAGTAACGCCGTTGACCTTATTATCTCCGATAAAATCGGCCTGCCCGGCACGCGCCGGGTGGTGGGCGCGTGGATCTGGAATCGTAATAAAGAAGCGGTTGAAACCTGTAGCGCAAAGGCCGTGGTGCTGGCTACCGGCGGCGCGGCTAAAGTTTATCAATATACGACGAATCCTGACGTCTCTTCCGGCGATGGTATCGCGATGGCCTGGCGTGCCGGCTGCCGGGTCGCCAACCTCGAATTTAATCAGTTCCACCCAACCGCGCTGTACCATCCGCAAGCGCGCAACTTCCTGCTGACGGAAGCGCTGCGCGGCGAGGGCGCGCTGTTGAAACGCCCTGACGGCACGCGGTTTATGCCGGACTTTGACGAGCGCGGCGAGCTGGCTCCGCGCGATATCGTCGCCAGAGCCATCGATCATGAGATGAAGCGCCTTGGCGCTGACTGCATGTATCTGGATATCAGCCATAAACCGGCAGAATTTATTCGCCACCACTTCCCGATGATCTACGAGAAGCTGCTGGGGCTGGGCATCGATCTGACAAAAGAAGCGGTGCCCGTGGTTCCTGCCGCGCACTACACCTGCGGCGGCGTCATGGTTGACGATCACGGGCGCACCGACGTCGACGGGCTGTATGCCATCGGCGAAGTAAGCTATACCGGATTACACGGCGCTAACCGGATGGCATCAAACTCGTTGCTTGAGTGCCTCGTCTACGGGTGGTCCGCCGCCGAAGATATCGTTAAGCGTCTGCCGTTCGCGCAGGCGGTCAATGAACTGCCATCATGGGACGAAAGCCAGGTTGAAATACCTGATGAACTGGTCGTGATTCAGCACAACTGGCATGAGCTGCGCTTGCTGATGTGGGATTATGTCGGCATCGTGCGCACCACCCGCCGTCTTGAGCGCGCCCTGCGCCGCATTACTATGCTGCAGCAGGAACTGGACGAATACTACGCCCGCTTCCGCGTCTCCAATAATTTACTGGAGCTGCGAAACCTGGTGCAGGTTGCCGAGCTGATTGTGCGCTGCGCCATGCTGCGTAAAGAGAGCCGCGGGCTTCACTATACGCTGGACTATCCTGACCAGTTGCCGGAGAGCGGGCCGTCGGTGCTCTCGCCGCTGGCTCACATAAAAAGATAAAAGTCCTGGGTCAGAGCGGTAAATCCTTCGGAATACTGCTGCTCTGGCCCACGGATGACCAATCTGTCGCTAAAGCACTCCTCCCCCGCCGTCGGCGAAAAAGCCAACAGAACCCGATGCGGCGGGCGCACTTCCGTTTCCGCCACGTCGGTACGCAGACGCAGATGCCAGCCCATATTCTGCGCCCGCTGCACAAAGGCGTTACCAATGTCGACCGGAAGCACGACGCAGAAAAACCCCTCCTCCGTAATAAGCTCGGCGGCGCAGGTTAATAATGTTGCGTGATCGAGGGAGGAGGTATAGCGAGCCTGCTCGCGCTGCGAGGTGGCGCAAGGTACGCCTTCAGCGAAAAAAGGCGGATTGCTGACAATCAGCTCATAGCGCCGGGTTTGCTGCGGCTGCCATTGCTGAATATCCGCCTGATGAATCTGCAGGCGCTCGGCCCAGGGTGAATCCGCGGCGTTTTCTCGCGCCTGTTCTGCCGCTTCTTCATCCAGCTCCACGGCATCCACAATCACCGCCTCGCCGGTTCGCTGCGCGAGCATCAGCGCTAACAGACCGCTGCCCGCGCCGATATCCAGCACGCGCTTAACCTGAGCGATGGGGGCCCATGCGCCGAGTAAAATGCCGTCGGTACCCACTTTCATCGCACAGCGATCGTGGGCGACAAAAAACTGCTTAAACGTAAAACCATTGCGCGGCAGCGCGAACTTCGACTGGGACATCCTCGATAACCTTGCGGGCAAAAAACTCCTGAGCTTAAGGCTATGCACAATACCGGAGAACAGATAGCCTTACAAACAGATGAACATTGCGTCCGTAACGTCTATAATCGGCGGTCCACTCAGAGGTAGATCATGACTGTAACGACTTTTTCCGAACTTGAACTCGACGAAAACCTGCTGGACGCCCTCCAGGATAAAGGTTTCACACGCCCGACAGCCATTCAGGCCGCCGCTATTCCGCCTGCGCTTGATGGCCGTGATATTCTCGGTTCAGCCCCGACCGGCACCGGTAAAACGGCGGCGTATCTCCTGCCAGCGTTGCAGCATCTGCTCGATTTTCCGCGCAAGAAGTCTGGTCCGCCGCGCATTCTTATCCTGACCCCCACGCGCGAACTGGCGATGCAGGTTGCCGACCATGCGCGTGAGCTGGCAAAACATACTCATCTGGATATCGCCACGATCACCGGCGGTGTCGCCTATATGAACCATGCCGAAGTGTTCAGCGAGAACCAGGACATCGTGGTCGCCACGACCGGTCGCCTGCTGCAATATATTAAAGAAGAAAACTTTGATTGCCGCGCCGTTGAAACGCTGATCCTTGATGAAGCGGACCGCATGCTGGACATGGGCTTCGCGCAGGATATCGAACACATTGCCGGTGAAACCCGCTGGCGTAAGCAGACCATGCTGTTCTCCGCCACCCTCGAAGGTGACGCCATTAAAGATTTTGCTGAGCGTCTGCTGGAAGAACCGGTGGAAGTCTCTGCGACCCCCTCCACCCGCGAGCGTAAAAAGATTCACCAGTGGTATTACCGCGCCGATGACGTCAAGCATAAGACCGCTCTGCTGGTCCATCTGCTAAAGCAGCCGGAAGCGACGCGTTCTATCGTCTTCGTCCGTAAGCGCGAGCGCGTGCATGAGCTGGCGGGCTGGCTGCGTGAAGCGGGTATCAACACCTGCTGGCTGGAAGGCGAGATGGTACAGGCAAAACGTAATGAAGCGATTAGCCGCCTGACCGATGGCCGTATTAACGTGTTAATCGCCACCGACGTTGCCGCGCGCGGGATCGACATCGCGGACGTCAGTCACGTTTTCAACTTCGACTTGCCGCGCACGGCCGACATCTATCTGCACCGTATCGGTCGTACCGGACGCGCGGGTAAAAAGGGAACGGCCATCTCTCTGGTCGAAGCCCACGACCATCTGCTGCTGGGTAAAATTGGCCGCTATATTGAAGAGCCGTTAAAAGCCCGCGTCATCGATGAACTGCGCCCGACCACTCGCGCACCCAGCGAGAAGCAAACCGGTAAACCTTCCAGGAAGGTTTTAGCCAAGCGTGCAGAGAAGAAAGAGAAAGAAAAAGAGAAACCGCGCGTGAAAAAACGCCATCGCGATACCAAAAACATTGGTAAGCGTCGTAAACCAAGCGCAGCGGATGCTCCGCAGAAGTCAAACGAAGAGTAAAAAAAACGCCGGGATATCCCGGCGTTTTCACATTAAAACGGAATCTTACAGGCTTTCAGTAAAAGTACGGGCGATAACGTCGCGCTGCTGTTCCGGAGTCAGAGAGTTAAAGCGTACCGCATAGCCAGACACGCGAATGGTCAGCTGCGGGTATTTTTCCGGATGTTCAACCGCGTCCAGCAGAGTTTCGCGACGCAGCACGTTAACGTTCAGGTGCTGACCGCCTTCAACGCGGACTTCAGGCTTCACGTCTACCGGGATTTCACGGTATTCGATTTCACCCAGATTGCTCACTGCAACCACGTCATCTTCAGCAAAACCGGCTTTCGCGCACAGGCAGCGGGCTTCGCCTTTTTCGCTATCCAGCAGCCAGAAAGAGTTCAGCAGGTCGTCGTTTGCAGCTTTAGTAATTTGGATACCAGTAATCATTTTATGCCTCCCAGGCAGGGTTTGTTCGATTATTGGCCTTCGCGGCCAATTGGTAAAACCATTGTTCTATGAGTGTATATATATCAGCCGTACACCCGGCATTCTTTGATTTAAATCAACAAAAACCACATCACAAAAGTGGTCATAGGCGGATATTATTGTTTTACATCAAGTTACGCCATGCCGCCCACCAAATAAATTTGTAAATTTTCAATTTTTTTTGCATAAAGAGCGTCAATCGCGTGGGGCAAATTTTGTGATGTTGAAAGATGCAGTTAAGCTATGGCAATGACACTTTGCAGGAGAGCAAAATGACCGCCCCATTAACCTGGCATGACGTGCTGGCAGAAGAGAAGCAGCAACCCTATTTTGTTAATACCCTGAAAACCGTTGCTGACGAGCGGCAATCGGGAATCACCATCTATCCCCCGCAAAAAGATGTCTTTAACGCGTTTCGTTATACTGAGCTAAGCGACGTTAAAGTGGTGATTCTCGGCCAGGATCCTTACCATGGACCCGGGCAGGCGCACGGCCTCGCCTTCTCGGTTCTACCGGGCATTCAGATCCCGCCGTCGCTGCTGAATATGTACAAGGAACTGGAAGGGACGATACCAGGCTTTCAGCGCCCAACTCACGGTTATCTCGAAAGCTGGGCGCGCCAGGGCGTGTTGCTGCTCAATACCGTATTAACGGTACGTGCCGGACAAGCGCACTCTCACGCCAGCCTCGGTTGGGAAACCTTTACCGATAAAGTCATTTCGCTGATTAACCAGCATCGGGAAGGCGTCGTCTTTCTGCTGTGGGGTTCGCATGCGCAGAAGAAAGGCGCGATAATCGATCGCCAGCGCCACTGCGTGCTCAAAGCGCCGCATCCGTCGCCCCTCTCCGCCCACCGCGGGTTCTTTGGCAGTAATCATTTCGTGCAGGCAAATCAGTGGCTGACCGAACGCGGCGAAGCGCCCATTGACTGGCTGCCCAGGCTACCGGCTGAAAGCGAATAGCTCTGAAAATGAAAATGCCAGCATTGCGCTGTAATGCCAGTCAGTTAAGCAACTGACTGGCCCTTTTTCGGGGCTGTGGGGTATCTCCAGGGTCTTTCCTTTACCACTCTCGGGAAGGCCCTTTCCCTTCTTGTCGGTAATTTTACCAACTGCCCCATGCTTTCAAGATCGCGCATCAGCTCCGGGATACGCCCTGGTGAAGCTCCCTGAAGAGTCATCAACATTCTCATTACCATTCCACATGACTCTGAGAAGCTCAGCTGATTTGGCCAGTATCCTTTCAGATGTGCCGCCATTTTAATCATCTGATATCTCACCAGGTTATAAGCCAGTAAGACGCCCCACAGTTCCTGCTCCACAAGTTCCGGCTTTTTACTTCTTAGCGTCAGCCTGCTCAGTTGCATCGTCTGTTTTATCTCCCGATATCCCAGTTCAATTTCCCAGCGATGGCTGTACAGGTCTGCCATTTCCCCACCGGGGTAACGCATGGCATCCGTCATTGACGTCAGCAGATGGCAGACTTTACCTTTGCGCGTCACGCTCAGCAGGCGGGCTGTTATCTCATTCCCCAGACCCGGCCACTTTTTTCGCGCCTGTGGGCTGGTTTTCAGCTTCACCAGATGGTCGCCTTTACCCAGTTTTCTGACCTCTTCATACTGTGCCCCCTTCCTGAGAGGAAGCATCCAGTGCCGGTGCTCTCCCGCCTGGCTCCACGCATTCAGCAGCCCCAGGGAATAATAGCCTTTATCCATTAACGTCAGCGTGTTATCTCCGGTCTGCTCTATCAGTTGCTCAGCGAGCTCATTTTCGCTGTTTTTCATCGTGCCGAAGGCCGCTGCCGTCAGCAGATGGCTGGTCAGCTCCATCTGACA
>NZ_CAXSXW010000012.1:168682-177461 GCF_964241505.1 Klebsiella sp. Q11 | reverse complement strand
CATTCCCGGGTTGCGGCGTAAACGCCTGACCCGGGCTACCGGCCCGCAGACGGCGGTGGACCCGTAGCCCGGGTAAGCGCAGCGCAACCCGGGAAGAAGCCGCACCGATGCATTCATCCCGGAGCAACCCAGGCTACCGACCTGCAGTTGCCCGGTAGCGCCACCGGGAAAACCGAAAAGAGCGATAATAGCCAGCCCCGGATTGCTCCGGGGCTGGCTATCACTCGTCAGTGACGATTTACCCTTAGTACGCGCCGAGATCGCTCCAGACCTGGAACTGACCGCAGTTCAGATCCGGCTGGTTGCCCTGAGACCACCATTTCACCTGGTAGTTATGGCCTTTCCAGCTCACGATTTCAAAGCTGCCCCAGTTGCTGCCATAGACGGTGCTGGCATTCCACAGCGGGTAAGGCGTGGTTTCGTCAGAAGGAACAGCATCATCATCTGCCGGTTGAGGCGTATCATCGGTGCGATCCTGGTCGTCTGCCGGCTCGTCCTCGGTATCATCGGTCTGAGTCGCGGCGACGACGGAGAGCACAAAGCGCTGCTGCGTTGACGGTTCACCCCAGCTATCGCGCACGAACAGGGTGAAGGTGTACTCGGTATCCTCAGCCACTTTCGGCACATCGAACTCAATGACCGCCGCGGTTTTATCGGCGACGTTGATCGCCGCGGGCACGCCCCAGCTAAAGGTCAACTCGTCGTTATCTTCATCAGAAGATTTTTCGCCGGAAAGACGCACGCGGGAGCCGCCTACCACCATCAGTTCAATAGCGGCTTTCGGCGCATGGTTTACCGACGGTTCAGGCTGGACGGTATCCTCCTCCTCTTCCTCCGGTTCATCCGCTGTATCCGCCGGGTCGACGTTGATGCCTTCGAAATAGAACGGCGCCATATCGATAACTTCAGACGCTATTTCATAGCCCAGACCTTCACGGGCCGCGTTAACCAGCACGCCGTTGTCCTGGTCGATTGTCCAGGTGAACAGCGCGCCCAGGCCGAGGCTGGCGGCGTATTCGCCCTTGGCTTTCACCGTGCGCGGCGTATCCAGGGACATGAACAGTTTGCTGTCAGGGTTGTAGAGGTAGTCCGCGTCGGCAACCTTGTCGGTGTAGACGTTGAAGCCGTTACGGCCTTTCTGGTTTTCCAGATCCAGGTAGTTATAAATGATGTCGTACCATTCGGTGGTACCCGATTCGAAGGAGCCTACGGTGGTGCCGGTGCCCGGGTTATAGGTGCCTTTCAGCGGGGACAGGGATTCCAGCTCCGCGTTGCGCCCGTTACGGGTGTAGGCAGCGTAACCAATGTTGATGCGCTCTGCCGGGAAGCCTTCGGACAGCAGATGGCCGACAACGGTATCCACCCCCCAGCCGCCTTCTTCCAGCGCCTTCAGGTTGGTGTGGTGGGTCACGCTCTCCGCCCACGGGGTACCGAAGAAGTCATAGGTCATGACGTTGATACCGTACAGGCCCGCTTCCAGCAGCGCATTGACGTTAGAGTAGCCGAGCGTCTTGACCACCGCGGAGCTGGCAATGGAGATTTTGACGTTGCTCAGGCCTGCGGCGTCCAGCTGCTTACGCAGTTCGCCAATCAGCAGGGCGTAGTTCTCGCCGTCTTCCGGGCCGTACGGGTTGCCAGCGCCTTCGGCATTCGGATATTCCCAGTCAATGTCCACTTCGCTGAACATCGGGAACTGCTTGAACAGTTTTACCACGCCTTTGGCAAAGACCTTACGCGAGGCGTCAGACGCGGCGGTTTCATGGAAACCGTTACTCATACTCCAGCCGCCGATGCTCATGGACAGCACCAGGTCGTGGCCCTGCTGCTTCGCTTTAGCCTGCAGATCGCGCAGGCCGCCGAGCAGGCCCTTAGTATTACTCTGGGTCACGGTCTTCGGATCGACATCCCAGCCGCTGACGGTATGGCCAACGTTAACGTAAGACTGGAAGTCGCCCCACGGGTCGAGGAAGGTGGGCTCGTACTTCACTTTTCCGCACTGATCGGCACCTTCGGCAACCACGTCGCGCCACAGGTTGTCTACTTTGTGGAAGCCGGTCACGCCGACGAAACCGACGATGATTTTGTCGTAGGCGGTAGGAGAAACGTTGGTCAGGTCGTAGCCGCGACCGCGGTTATCTTTTGAATTATCGCCCTGCAGACGACCATCATACTGTGACCAGTCGGTGTAGTAGCCGAAGACTTTGGGTTTGGTGGTGGAGGCTTTGTATTTGTTATAGACCGGTTTAGCGACGCGAGCGGAGGTATAGCTGTATGCGCTCACTTCTGTTGCCGGGTTAAAGCCGTCTGCGGCGTTGCTGGTTTCGGTCAGCGTATCGCCCTTAATCAATTTGCTCGTTGCCACGTTAATTTCCTTCTGTGTTGAATGACCACCTCAAGCGGTGTAGGGCAGATAATCGGGCAACGCGGCGGCCGGGGCTAATCACAAATTAACACCTGAAACGATGATATTTCGGCTGATGGGCGATGAGGGTGATAGGGCGTTAAACGGTGAAAAAGCCTGTTATAACAACACGATGATGTATGAAATGAGGCGCGATGAGATCCCGGCGACCGACGCCGGGAAGCGTGGCTTATGCAAAGAGGGCCGCTAAGCGCTGCAGCACCAGCACGGCGCTGTAGTAATCCAGGCGGAAGGTTTCCGTCCCCAGCGGATAAACGCGTTTGCCTTCAACGGCGGGCAGATGCGCCAGCAGCGGGTTGGCGTTAATCGCGTCGGCATCCTTTTGGTCGCCGGCAAACAGGAACAGGCTCTGGCCGTTAAGTCCGGCAGCTAAGTTTTCCCCGCCCAGCTGCACGATATCATGACGTTTTCCCTGGCTCTGGCTGGCATGCAGCCCGCCGGGCAGGTCGGCGAGGGTAAAGCCCAGCTGCTCGAGCAGCTGTCCCTGAGCGGATTCTTTGGTCCAGATATTGGCGCTATGGGCCGCGGCGGTGTAGACCAGCGCGGTGACCGGCTGCGGTGGCAGCTTCATTTTCTCTTTCAGCGCCGCCAGCTTTTTATCAAACTCCGCGATTCTCTCCGCCGCCTGTTTTTCGTGGCCGGTAATCTCCCCCAGTTGGATCAGCAGGGCCTGCCAGCTTTTATCATCGTAGTTAATGATAAGCGTCGGGGCGATGGTGGAAAGCTGGTCGTAGAGCATCATCGCCGAATCGCCGCCGGTGGCGCTAATCAGAATGAGATCCGGCATTTGCGCCGCGACGGCCTCAGCGCTCGGTTCGCCAATATAGAGGCGCGACAGCTTGCGCGCTTTCGCCACATCGCTCCACTGGCGTAAAAATCCCTGACCGTCGGCGACGCGGTTATTGGGCGTCGTGGCCCCGCTGGCCACCACCGGCGCGTCAATCGCCAGCAGCGAGCCGGTCAGCGTCACGCTGGTGGAAACAATGCGCAGCGGCTGGCTTTCCAGCGTATGGGGTCCCCGGCTGTCGGTTATCTGACGCGGCCAGTCTGCCGCCAGCGCTGAGCTAATTCCGAAAATCGCCAGGCCGCTGGCGAGGAGGGTACGGCGGCAAAAGGTGGAGAAATTCACGTATTCGCATCCTGGTTAAGTAGTGATAAATGCTTCTCATTTTCAGCTGTGAGCGGCGTCGATGCAAGCTTAAGTCGCACAACATGCTACCTGTACGGTTGACATAGCGCGCAATACCTTTTAGGTTACCCAACCAAAATATAAATGATAATTATTCGTAATATCTTTATCGTTTTTGGAGGATGATATGGAAACGTCTTTGGCTGAGGAAGTACGGGAGAAAAAAATGACTCTGCCGCCGGAAAGCTTCTTCTTTATGTCGCCGTACCGCAGCTTCACCACCGCTGGCTGCTTTAGTCGGTTTTCTCATCCTGCCGCCGATGGCGAAAATCTGGACGGGGAATTCCAGCGCAAAATGGCTGCAGCCTTTGCAGCGGCGCGGGCTGCCGGGATCGCTAAGCCGATAATGGTCGGCGCCATTCCGTTTGATACCAGCGAGCCTTCCGAGCTGTTTATCCCCGCGAGCTGGACAGCGTTCTCCCGCACTGAAAAGCAGCACTCCGCGCGCTATACGTCCGGGCAGCAGCCGATGGACGTGGTGCAGCGCCGGGAGATCCCCGAACAGGACACCTTCATGGCAATGGTGGCGCGCGCGGCGGCCCTCACCGCGACGCCGGAAGTGGACAAAGTGGTCCTCTCGCGCCTGATTGATATCACCACCCGCGAACGGGTGGATAGCGGGGCGCTGCTCGAGCGCCTGATCGCCCAGAATCCGGCCAGCTATAACTTCCACGTGCCGCTCTCGGACGGCGGCGTGCTGCTGGGCGCCAGCCCGGAGCTGCTGCTGCGTAAAGAAGGCGCGCATTTCAGCTCTCTGCCGCTGGCCGGTTCGGCCCGTCGCCAGCCGGACGATGTGCTGGACCGCGAAGCGGGGCACAGGCTGCTGGCATCGGAAAAAGACCGCCACGAACATGAGCTGGTGACCCAGGCGATGAAGGCCGTATTAGCGCCGCGCAGCAGCGAACTCTCCCTGCCGGACTCTCCGCAGCTGATCACCACGCCGACCCTGTGGCATCTGGCGACGCAGATTCAGGGCACCGCGCTGGCAAATGAGAACGCCATGTCGCTGGCCTGCCTGCTGCACCCGACGCCGGCGCTGAGCGGCTTCCCGCATCAGGCGGCGAAACGCCTGATTAACGAACTGGAGCCGTTCGACCGTCAGCTGTTCGGCGGCATCGTCGGCTGGTGCGATGATGAAGGCAACGGCGAGTGGGTGGTTACCATCCGCTGCGCGCGCCTGCAGCAGCGCACCCTGCGGCTATTTGCTGGCGCAGGTATCGTCCCGGCCTCTTCGCCGCTAGGCGAGTGGCGCGAAACCGGCGTCAAACTGACCACCATGCTGAACGTATTCGGCTTGCAATAAGGGACTATGATGATCGAATTTACCCGCTGGCCGGAAGAGTTTGCGGCCCGCTATCGGCAAAAAGGTTACTGGCAGGATCTGCCGCTAACCCATCTGATTACCCGTCATGCGGAAAACGACGCTCCCGCGATTATCGACGGCGACAAAAGCTACAGCTACCGTGAATTCAACCGCCTGGTGGATAACCTCGCCTCCTCGCTGCAGCATCAGGGCCTGAAGCGCGGCGAAACGGCGCTGGTGCAGCTGGGCAACGTTGCGGAATTTTATATCACCTTCTTCGCGCTGCTGCGTATCGGCGTTGCGCCGGTCAACGCGCTGTTCAGCCACCAGCGTAGCGAGCTGAACGCCTACGCCGCGCAGATTGAACCCGCTTTGCTGATTGCCGACCGCGAACACGCGCTGTTTGCCGATGATGATTTTCTTAACGCTTTTGTCGCCCAGCATGCGTCGGTACGCGTGGCCCTGCTGCTGAACGACGGCGGCGAACGCAGCCTGGCGGCGGCCATCGCGCGGCCTGACGATAATTTCGTCGCGCATCCGACGCCCGCTGACGAAGTGGCCTTTTTCCAGCTCTCCGGCGGCAGCACCGGTACGCCGAAGCTCATTCCGCGTACTCATAACGACTACGAATACAGCATTCGCCGCAGCAACCAGCTGTGCGGCGTAAGCGCCGAAACGCGCTATCTGAACGCGCTTCCCGCCGCCCACAACTACGCGATGAGCTCGCCGGGTTCACTCGGCGTCTTCCTCGCCGGCGGCGTGGTGGTGCTGGCGCACGACCCGAGCGCCACCCTCTGCTTCCCGCTGATCGAAAAGCACCAGATTAACCTGACCTCGCTGGTTCCGCCGGCGGTAAGCCTGTGGTTACAGGAGATCCATGAGTCCGGCAGCAATGCCCGTCTGCAGTCGCTGCGGCTGCTGCAGGTGGGCGGGGCGCGCCTGTCCGCGACCCTCGCCGCGCGTATTCCGGCGGAAATCGGCTGTCAGCTCCAGCAGGTCTTCGGCATGGCGGAGGGGCTGGTGAACTATACCCGCCTCAACGACAGCCCCGAGCGCATTATCAATACCCAGGGCTGCCCGATGTGTCCTGATGACGAAGTGTGGGTGGCCGATGCGCAGGGTAATCCGCTGCCGCGCGGCGAAGTCGGGCGCCTGATGACCCGTGGCCCTTATACCTTCCGCGGGTACTACAAGAGCCCGCAGCATAATGCCGAGGCCTTTGATGCCGATGGTTTCTACTGCTCTGGCGATCTGATTTCGATCGATGAAGCGGGCTACATCACCGTGCAGGGGCGGGAAAAAGATCAGATCAACCGCGGCGGCGAGAAGATCGCGGCGGAAGAGATCGAAAACCTGCTGCTGCGCCACCCTTCGGTGATCCACGCGGCGCTGGTCAGCATGGAAGATAGCCTGCTCGGTGAAAAAAGCTGTGCGTATCTGGTAGTGAAAGAGCCTCTGCGTGCGGTGGCGGTGCGCCGCTTCCTGCGTGAACAAGGGGTCGCAGAATTTAAACTTCCGGACCGCGTGGAGTGCGTTGATGCGCTGCCGCTGACGCCGGTGGGCAAAGTCGATAAAAAACAATTACGTCAGTGGCTGGCTGAACGCAAGCTGGGCTGAAGGAGAAGACAGAATGGCAATCCCAAAATTACAGGCTTACGCGCTGCCGGAAGCCAGCGATATCCCGGCGAACAAAGTGAACTGGGCATTTGAGCCGTCCCGTGCCGCGCTGTTGATCCACGATATGCAAGAGTATTTCCTCAACTTCTGGGGCGAAAACAGCCCGATGATGGAGAGAGTAGTGGCCAACATCGCCGCCCTGCGCGAGTTCTGCAAACAGAACCATATTCCGGTCTTTTACACCGCTCAGCCGAAAGAGCAGAGCGATGAAGACCGCGCGCTGCTGAACGACATGTGGGGACCGGGCCTGACCCGTTCGCCGGAACAGCAGCAGGTGATTGCCGCGCTCGCACCGGACGACAGCGACACGGTGCTGGTGAAATGGCGCTACAGCGCGTTTCATCGCTCGCCGCTGGAGGAGATGCTGAAAGAGGCGGGGCGCGATCAGCTGATCATCACCGGCGTTTACGCCCATATCGGCTGTATGACCACTGCGACTGACGCGTTTATGCGCGATATTAAGCCATTCTTTGTCGCCGATGCGCTGGCCGATTTCAGCCGTGAAGAGCATCTGATGGCGCTCAACTACGTGGCGGGCCGCTCCGGTCGCGTGGTGATGACCGAAGAGCTGCTGCCGCTGCCGGCATCGAAAGCGGCGCTGCGCGCGCTGGTGCTGCCGCTGCTCGATGAATCCGATGAACCGATGGATGACGAAAACCTGATCGACTACGGCCTGGATTCGGTACGTATGATGGCGCTCGCCGCGCGCTGGCGTAAAGTTCACGGCGATATTGACTTCGTGGTGCTGGCGAAAAACCCGACCATTGATGCCTGGTGGGCGCTGCTTTCCCGCGAGGTGAAATAATGAATGGACTCGATTTTCACGGCCAGACCGTGTGGATCACCGGGGCGGGCAAGGGGATCGGCTACGCCACCGCCCTGGCGTTCGTTGAGGCCGGCGCGCAGGTAACCGGCTTCGATCTGGCGTTCGACGGTGAAAGCTATCCGTTCGCCACCGAGACGCTGGATGTCGCCGACGCGCGGCAGGTGGCGCAGGTCTGCGGTCGCCTGCTGGCTGGCATTGAACGGCTGGATGTGCTGGTCAATGCCGCCGGCATTTTACGGATGGGGCCGACGGATGCGCTGAGCCTGGAGGACTGGCAACAGACCTTCGCCGTCAACGTCGGCGGGGCGTTTAACCTGTTCCAGCAGACGATGGCGCAGTTTCGCCGCCAGAAGGGCGGGGCGATTATCACCGTGGCTTCCGACGCCGCACATACCCCGCGTATCGGCATGAGCGCTTACGGCGCTTCGAAAGCAGCGCTGAAGAGCCTGGCGCTGACCGTCGGCCTGGAGCTGGCGGGCAGCGGGGTACGCTGTAATCTGGTTTCTCCTGGCTCGACCGACACCGACATGCAGCGGACGCTGTGGGTCAGCGACGACGCTGAACAGCAGCGTATTCGCGGCTTCGGCGAGCAGTTTAAGCTGGGCATTCCGCTGGGCAAAATCGCCCGTCCACGGGAGATTGCCAATACCATTCTGTTCCTCGCCTCCGCTCACGCCAGCCACATCACGCTGCAGGATATCGTGGTGGACGGCGGCTCGACGCTGGGAGCATAAATGGCCTGGAAACGTCAGCTGACGCTGGATGCGCTTAATGCGACCAGCGCGAATACGATGGTGGCGCATCTGGGCATCGTTTATACCCGGCTGGAAGAGGGGGTACTGGAGGCGGAAATGCCGGTCGATGCGCGAACCCATCAGCCGTTCGGGCTGCTGCACGGCGGCGCCTCCGCCGCGCTGGCAGAAACCCTCGGTTCAATGGCCGGATGGTTGATGACCGAAGAGGGGCAGTGCGTAGTAGGCACCGAGCTCAACGCCACTCACCACCGGGCGGTTTCCAGCGGTAAAGTGCGCGGTGAATGTCGACCGCTGCACCTGGGGCGTCAGGGCCAGAGCTGGGAAATTGCGGTGTTCGACGAGCGGGGGCGCCGCTGCTGCACCTGCCGGCTGAGTACGGCGATCCTCGGCTGAGGAATAGCCTGTTCCCGGGTCGCGCTGCGCTTACCCGGGCTACGGGTAACGCGCCGTCTGTGGTTCCGGACAACTCACCGTCGTCTGCGGTGTGCTTCCCCGGTGGCGCTGCGCTGACCCAGGCTACGGGCTCACCGTCGTCTGCGGGCCGGTAGCCCGGGTAAGGCGTTTACGCCGCAACCCGGGGATACGCCGGGATGAATGCATCGGTGCG
>NZ_CAXSXW010000012.1:158715-168583 GCF_964241505.1 Klebsiella sp. Q11 | reverse complement strand
CCCGGGGATACGCCGGGATGAATGCATCGGTGCGGCTTCTTCCCGGGTCGCGCTGCGCTTACCCGGGCTACGGGTTCACCATCGTCTGCGGACCGGTAGCCCGGACAGGCGCGTCAAGCGCCGCCTCCGGGGAAACAGGATGCGATGCAGTGACAGATTATCCCTCCCCGTTTTCATCCATTTTCCTGCCAGAAGTGATCTCGCTTGCAATGTGAGATAAATCCTTGCCGTCAGGCGACATCTGCAACGTTTCAAAGTTGTTAAAACTTCCATTGTGTTCTAGAAACAACTTGTAACATCCTGATTACCCTACCTGTGGAACACAATGATGAATAATTCAGGGAAATACCTCATCTGGACACTGCTCTCCGTTATCGGAGCCTTTGCCCTGGGCTATATCGCGCTAAACCGGGGTGAACAGATCAACGCGCTGTGGATTGTCGTCGCGGCAGTCTGCGTCTATCTGATCGCCTATCGCTTCTACGGCCTGTATATCGCTAAAAATGTACTGGCGGTCGACCCGACGCGCATGACCCCGGCGGTGCGTCACAACGACGGCCTCGACTACGTTCCGACCGACAAAAAAGTGCTGTTCGGCCACCATTTTGCGGCCATTGCCGGCGCGGGGCCGCTGGTCGGCCCGGTGCTGGCGGCGCAAATGGGCTACCTGCCGGGAATGATCTGGATTCTCGCGGGCGTGGTGCTGGCCGGGGCGGTACAGGACTTTATGGTGCTGTTCGTCTCCACTCGCCGCGACGGACGTTCGCTCGGCGAACTGGTGAAAGAGGAAATGGGCCCGACCGCCGGCGTACTGGCGCTGGTGGCCTGCTTTATGATCATGGTGATTATCCTCGCGGTACTGGCGATGATCGTGGTGAAAGCGCTGACCCACAGCCCGTGGGGGACTTACACCGTAGCCTTTACCATCCCGCTGGCGATTTTCATGGGGATCTATATTCGCTATCTGCGCCCTGGGCGCATTGGCGAAGTGTCGGTGATTGGCCTGGTGATGCTGGTGTTCGCCATCATTTCCGGCGGCTGGGTGGCGGAAAGCCCGACCTGGGCGCCGTGGTTTGATTATACCGGCGTGCAGCTCACCTGGATTCTGGTGGGCTACGGCTTTATCGCCGCCGTGCTGCCGGTCTGGCTGCTGCTGGCGCCGCGCGACTACCTCTCTACCTTCCTGAAAATCGGCACCATCGTCGGCCTGGCGATCGGTATCCTGATCATGCGTCCAACGCTGACGATGCCGGCGCTGACCAAATTTATCGATGGCACCGGCCCGGTGTGGAGCGGCAGCCTGTTCCCGTTCCTGTTTATTACCATCGCCTGCGGCGCGGTTTCCGGCTTCCATGCCCTGATCGCCTCCGGCACCACGCCGAAAATGCTGGCCAATGAAGGCCAGGCCTGCTTTATCGGCTACGGCGGCATGCTGATGGAGTCCTTCGTGGCGATTATGGCGCTGGTGGCGGCCTGTATTATCGACCCGGGCGTCTATTTCGCGATGAATAGCCCGATGGCGGTGCTGGCTCCGGCGGGCGTGACCGATGTGGTGGCGTCGGCGGCGCAGGTGGTGAGCAGCTGGGGCTTTACCGTGACGCCGGATACCCTTAACCAGATCGCTCACGAAGTGGGAGAGCAGTCGATTATCTCCCGCGCGGGCGGCGCGCCGACGCTGGCGGTAGGCATGGCCTACATTCTGCACGGTTCGCTGGGCGGCCTGATGGATGTCTCCTTCTGGTATCACTTCGCCATTCTGTTCGAGGCGCTGTTTATCCTGACCGCGGTGGATGCCGGTACGCGCGCGGCGCGCTTTATGCTGCAGGATCTGCTGGGGGTGATAAGCCCCGGCCTGAAGCAAACCAGCTCGCTGCCGGCGAACCTTCTCGCCACGGCGCTGTGCGTGCTGGCCTGGGGCTACTTCCTGCATCAGGGCGTGGTTGACCCGCTCGGCGGCATCAACACGCTGTGGCCGCTGTTTGGTATTGCTAACCAGATGCTGGCGGGGATGGCGCTGATGCTGTGCGCGGTGGTACTGTTTAAGATGAAGCGCCAGCGCTATGCATGGGTCGCGCTGCTGCCGACCTCATGGCTGCTGATTTGTACCCTGACCGCGGGCTGGCAAAAGTCGTTCAGCACCGACACCAAAGTCGGCTTCCTGGCGATTGCCAACAAGTTCCAGGCGATGATCGACAGCGGAAATATTCCGCCGCAGTACACCGAGTCGCAGCTGGCGCAGCTGGTGTTTAACAACCGTCTGGATGCCGGGCTGACCATCTTCTTTATGGTGGTGGTTGTGGTGCTGGCGCTGTTCTCGATTAAGACCGCGCTGGCGGCGCTGAAAGAGGACAAACCGACGGCGAAAGAGACCCCGTACCAGGCGATGCCTGCCGATGCCGATAGCCTGGTGACCCAGGCGAAACGCGCTCACTAAGCCATCACGTTATCGCCCCTCTTTGAAAGAAGGGGGGGCGATTATGAGAGTTGAAAATGTTTGATACCCTTTCGAAAGCAGGAAAATATTTAGGCCAGGCGGCGAAAATGATGATCGGCGTCCCGGATTACGACAACTACGTGGAGCACATCCGCGCGACCCACCCCGAGCAAACGCCGATGACCTATGAAGAGTTTTTCCGCGAGCGTCAGGACGCGCGCTACGGCGGTAAAGGCGGCGCGAAGTGCTGTTAACCCTCTTTCGGCAGATACAGGCTGATCTGCTCCTGCGTGCAGCCGTAAATGGCCGCCAGCTTTTCGCGGGTGCGCTTTTGCGGGCGGGAGTCGATAGCTTCTAGCTGGGAAACCGCCGACTGGCTAATTCCGAGCTTATCGGCCACCTCCTGCTGCGACAGGCCACGCAAAATGCGCCACGCCGCCTGCAGGCTGACTTTCTCTTTATCCATGATGTCGCAGACGTCACCCGGCAGCATCACGTTGTCGTAGATATCGTGTTCTACCGGAATATCTTCAAGATCGGCTTCCGTTTCATCATCCAGCTCGGCTAGCTGCAAACACATATGGAAGTATTCGTTGTAGGGGATCACCGCGTACTGCGCTTTCCCTTCATCATCCTTAATTATCTGAACAGCCATATGGCATATTCTCCTCATGCAAATAGGTTGTTGAGGTTCTGCGCTTAACGGACACGATAAACAGGTCGCTCAGCGTCAGCCCCTGACGTGTGAAAATGACCCGATAATCCCCTACCCGAAGACGGTAATGATTCTCTGGTTTAGATAACTTTCTGACATCGGGCCGAGGAGCCGTACGGTCACCTAAATCAGCTAGCCTGCTTTTGATTCTCTGCTGATAGCGATAATCGATATTTGCCAGTTCCTTTTTTGCCACTTTTGACCAGATGAGCATGCTATGTACCTCCACTGTACACCTCAGTTGAACATAAGAAAATAATAAGTTTATAAGATAATTTTGTTACTTTCTTATGAGGGTACCCTAACGCAGAATCGTCTTCTGGCGAAGGCAGAAAAATCAGCTTTGCGAGGCGGCTCGAAAGCGCCTCCGCCGGGCGGCAGAGGCGAATAAAACGGAGATTAACCGACGAAACGTTCGACCTTTTCAAACGCCGCGCGCAGGGTTTCGGCGTTCAGTTCAACCGGCAGAAAATGGATGGACTCCACCGGGCGCAGGGTATGGGCAATTACCTGATCCAGCTGTTCGCGATTCTTGATATTCACCTCCAGCGCCGCCAGCGTGGTCGGCAGGTTAAAGCGCTGATACGCCTGCACCAGCTGCGCCAGCACCTCGTCCTGGCCGAGCAGGGCGCTCTGGACCAGAATGCCGTAGGCGACTTTGGTCCCGTGAAGATACTTCTCGGTCTGCGGCAGCACCGTCAGCCCGTTATGCACGGCATGGGCGGCGGCGACGCGGGTATAGCGCTCGCCCAGCCCGCCGACCATACCGCCGCCGGCGATGATCGCATCCACCACGTCGCGAAAAGCCTGGGTCAGCTCGCCGCGCTGCTGGTCGGCCAGCGCCGTTTCGCTGCTTTCCAGCAGCACATCGCGGATCGCCAGCGCGCCGTTGATACCCAGGCGCACGGTGAGCGGCAGCGTCTCCGGCTGCGGAGCCAGCACCACCGCTTCATACCATTTCGCCAGCGTATCGCCGATGCCCGCCAGCAGGTATTCCGCCGGCGCGTTAAGAATAATGTGCGGCTCCACCAGCACCAGGAAGTTGGCGTCGTCGAAAATCTCGAACTGCAGCGCCTGACCGGCATCGTTATACCACACCGACAGTGGCGTCCACGCCGCGCAGGTAGCGGCGATGGTGGGGATGACCACCACCGGCAGGCCGAGGCGACGGGCCAGCGCCTTCGCGGTATCGAGCAGCGCGCCGCCGCCCACGCCAATCACCACCGACCGATCGTCGCCGGATGCGCGGGCCAGCTCGCTGACGTCGCTTTCGCTGCAGTGGCCTTTAAATAATATTTTTTTGGCGCCAGGCGCGTTAAACGCTGCCGGCAGGAAAGCCTGCGCGCCCGCGATAGCCCGCTCGCCGTAAACCCACACCGCGCGTGAAAGCTGTTCATCGCTGTAAAAATCCTGCAGCCGGGCAAGGCTGCCGGGATGGGAATAGTAGTTGGCGGGGCCGGGGACCACGCGGATATCGCTGTGACTCATCAATGCTGTCCTTGTGCTGTTTCGCTAACCCGATGTTATGTCTGGACATCCGGATGGCTAATATTATTTCGCTTTATCTTATGCCTTTTATGCATTTGTCAGTCAAGGAGAGCTATGAAAAATTCGTTAAATCAGAACATTAATCGACAGGGTGCAGGGGATGACCGGCAATCGCCTTGAGATGCAAAATATTAGCCTGGCCTTTTCCGGCTTTCGGGCGCTCAGCAACGTGGCTTTCACCCTGACGGGGGGATCGGTGCATGCGCTGACCGGCGCCAACGGCGCGGGTAAGTCCACGCTCATGGCGGTGCTGTGCGGCACGCACGCCCATTACGAAGGCGAGGTGGTGATTAACAACCAGTCGGTAAGCATTCGCTCGCCGCGCGATGCCAAACTGCTGGGGATCCATCTGGTGCAGCAGGAGGTTGACGTGGCGCTGGTCCCGGGCCTGAGCATCGCGGAAAACATCATGCTCGACAGGCTGGCGGAGCCGGGGATCGCCTTCCGCTGGGGGCGGCTGCGCCAGCTGGCGCGCGAGGCGCTGGCTCAGCTTGACGTCAGCCTCGACGTACGCCGCTCCATCGACAGCTGTACGCTGGCGGAAAAACAGCAAATCCTGCTGGCCCGCGCGCTGTCGCATCACTGCCGCTTTCTTATCCTCGATGAACCGACCGCGCCGCTGGACCAAAACGAAAGCGAGCGCCTGTTTGCGGTGGTTCGCCGCCTGCAGCGGCAGGGCATTGGTATCGTGTTTATCTCGCACCGCATTCATGAATTAAAAGCGGTCTGCGACACCCTGACGGTGCTGCGCGACGGCCGGCTGATTGAGAGCGGGCCGATGGCCGACCTGAGCGGCGAGCAGATCGTCGAGAAGATGCTCGGGCATGAGCTGAGCGATATCTTTCCGCCGAAGCGGCCGCCGCATAGCGATGAGGTGCTGCTACAGGTTGAAGGGCTGCACGACGAAGGGCTGCTGCAGGATATCTCGTTGCGTCTGCGCAAGGGAGAGATTCTGGGGATCGCCGGGCTGGCGGGCGCCGGGAAAACCGAGCTGTGCAAGGCGCTGTTTGGCGCCAGCAAAAGCCGTTTGACCCGCGGCGAACTGAACAGCCAGCCGTGGCGACCGCGCGACCCGGCGGACTCGGTGGCGCGCGGTCTGGCGCTGGTGCCGGAAGAGCGGCGCAAAGAGGGCATTTTTATCGAAGAGCCGGTGGCGATGAACCTGGCGGTCAGCGCCGATAGCAGCTTCTCCCGCTGGAGCCTGTTTGGCCATCGTCAGGCCTGGCGCTGGGCGGAAGAGGTGATTGCCCGGGTGGGCATTCGGACATCGGGTCCGGCGCAAACCCTGCGCCGGCTCTCCGGCGGCAATCAGCAAAAAGTGGCGATAGGCAAATGGCTGCGCGGCAACGCCAACGTCCTGATTTTCGATGAGCCGACCAAAGGGGTCGACGTCAAAGCCAAAACGGATTTATTCAACGCGATCGACGGCCTGGCGCGGGAAGGCAAAGGGGTGATTTACGCCTCGGGCGAGTTCGCCGAACTGGTCGGCCTGTGCGATCGCATCTGCGTGCTGTGGGACGGGCGCATCGTGGCGGAAATTCCGGGCGCAGAGGCCCGGGAAGAGAACATTCTTTATTACTCCACCGGAGGAGCAGCAGCGTGAGTAAGGCCCTGGCAGTTAACGCGACGGTATCGGGCCGTCAGCGATTTTTCGATTTTCTCTACAAATGGGGCATGTTGCTGACCGTCGTCCTGCTGATCGCCGTTTTTGGCCTGGCGTCGGACAACTTCCTCGACCCGTTTAACATCATCAACATCCTGCGTTCCATCGCCATCGTGACGGTGATCGCCATCGGCGTATCGATATCCCTGACCATCGGCGGTTTCGATTTGTCCGTGGGCTCCACCGCCTCGCTGGCCAATGCGCTGGTGATTTCACTGTTTGTCTGGCACGGCTTCGGCACCACCGAGGCGATCCTTATCACCCTCGCGCTCTGCACCTTAGTGGGGCTGTTTAACGCGTTTCTGATCGTGATCCTGCGTATTCCCGACATGCTGGCGACGCTTGCCAGCCTGTTCGTGATTCAGGGCGTGGCGATGACCTACAGCTACGGCGGGTCGATCACCGAAAACATGGTGCTACCGAGCGGCGATATGGCGGAAGGCGTGATTCCGGCGGCGTTCGGTTCGCTGGGGCAGGTGCCAACGATAGTGATCATTATGCTGGTGGTGACCGTTATCGCTCAGCTGGCGCTCTCTTTTACCACCCACGGACGGCGGATGTACGCCATCGGCGGCAACCCGGAAGCGGCGCGCCTCTCCGGCCTGCGCATCACCCGTTACAAAGTGGCGGCGTACGTCATTGCCTCTCTGCTGGCGGGGCTCGGCGGCATTCTGCTGGCGTCGCGCATCGGCTCATCGCAGGTGAACGCCGGCGGCGGCTACCTGATGGATGCGGTGGCGGCGGCGTGGATTGGCTTCTCGCTGGCCGGTTCCGGTAAGCCGAACGCGCTCGGTACGCTGGTGGGGGCGGTCATTTTAGGCGTGCTTTCCAACGGCCTGGTGATGCTCTCGGTGCCCTATTACGCGATGGATATTATTAAAGGGCTGGTGCTGGCTGGCGCGCTCGCACTGACTTATTTTCAGCGCCGCATCTAAAATTTTACCCGTCATTCTTCAAATTGCAGGTGTGTTGGCTGCGTTCACTCACCCGAATCACTTACTTATGTAAGCTCATCGGGATTCGTTTACTTGCCGCCGTCCTGCAATTCGAATTATTTAGGGTAACAAAAAGGAAACACTATGAAAAAGATAACATTTTCACTCATCGCGCTGGGGTTGTTCAACGCTGCAGCGGCCTTTGCTGAAACCCCGACGCCGCTTCCGGCTGCCATTGCTGAACACAGCGGGCCGATTCGCATTGCGGTGATCCGCAACCTGGGCTCGGACGATAACACCACTCAGTTTGTCTCCGGAGCGATCCAGGAGGGGAAAAAGCTCGGCTTTAAAATCAGTACCTTCCTCAGCAACGGTGATGACGCCAAATTCCAGGACTTCGTTAACCAGGCGATTAGCCAGAAATACGACGGCATTATCCTTTCTCAGGGGCGCGACCCCTACGCCACCGCGCTGGTGAAAAAAGCGGTGGACGCCGGGATCAAAGTCTCGGTCTTTGATACCGCGGTAAACGGCCAGATCCCGGGCGTCACCGTCACCCAGCAGGATGATGCTTCGCTGACCGAGCTCTCCTTTGGCCAGCTGGTGAAAGATTTCAACGGCAAAGCCAATATCGTCAAACTGTGGGTTGCGGGTTTCCCGCCGATGGAGCGTCGCCAGGCGGCCTACCAGACGCTGCTTAAACAAAACCCCGGCATCAAAGAGCTGGAATCCATCGGCGCGGTCTCTTCCGACGTGCAGGGCGATACCGCCAACAAGGTCGGCGCGATCCTGGCGAAATACCCGAAAGGTAAAATTGATGCCATCTGGGGAACCTGGGACGCCTTCAGCCAGGGCGCCTATAAAGCGCTGAAAGAGAACGGCCGCACCGAGATCAAACTCTACAGCATCGACATTTCCAACCAGGATCTGCAGCTGATGCGCGAATCCGGCAGCCCGTGGAAGGTGAGCGTAGCGGTGGATCCTAAGCTTATCGGCGCCACCAACGTGCGCCTGATCGCCAATAAGATTGCCGGGGAACCGACGCCTGCGACCTACGACTTTAAGGCGGCGGCGATCCCGCAGGCGCTGCTGGCGGCGCAGCCGGGGGCGGTTAACGTCGCCTCGCTGGGTAAAATTATCCCGGGCTGGGGCCAGACCGAAGACTTTATCGCCCCGTGGTTCGCTACCCTGGAAGCGAAAAACAAATGAGTGTTTTGCCAACACCAGAATACAGCCGCAATATGCGGCTGATCGGGCATAGCGATCAGGGAGGACGCCCGGACGGCGTTCAGCTGATGGTCCATCGTGGTTTTGCCTATATCGGCCATATGGTCTCGCAGGGCTTTTCCGTGGTGGACGTGCGCGACCCTAAACATCCGCAAACGGTCAACTACATCGCCGCGCCGCCCGGTACCTGGAACGTCCATTTACAGGCGCACGACGATCTGCTGCTGGTGATCAACGCCCGGGATCTGTTCGCCGATGCCCGCTTCGCCGACGAGAAGGTTTACTACACCCGTTCGGTGGGCGAGACGGTCAGCGACGTACGGGATAGGGGCTGGAGCGCCGGGCTGCGGATTTTTGATATTTCCACTCCGGATAAACCGCGAGAGATCGCCTTTCTGTCGCTTAACGGCATCGGTATCCACCGAATCTGGTACGTCGGCGGACGCTGGGCCTACGTTTCCGCGCTGATTGACGGCTTTAGCGACTACATTTTCCTGACTATCGACCTGGCCGACCCGCGCAAGCCGGAGGTCGCCGGGCGCTGGTGGCTGCCGGGGATGAACCAGGCGGCGGGGGAGACCGCGCAGTGGCCGGAAGGCAAGCGCTATGCCCTTCATCATGCGATTATCGCCGGCGACACCGCCTACGGCAGCTGGCGCGACGGCGGCCTGACCCTGCTCGATGTGCAGGACCGCACTCAGCCGAAGCTGATTAGCCACCGTAACTGGAGCCCGCCGTTTGGCGGCGGCACCCACACCGCGCTGCCGCTCCCGGATCGGGATCTGCTGGTGGTGCTTGATGAGGCGGTGCTGGATAACCAGCAGGATGGCGAGAAGCTGATCTGGCTGTTCGACATTCGCGACCCGACGAATCCGGTGAGTATCGCCACTTTCCCGCAGCCGGACGAAGCTGACTACGTGGCGAAAGGGGCGCACTTTGGCCCGCATAACCTGCATGAGAATCGTCCCGGCAGCTTTGTCAGCTCAACGCTGATTTTCGCCACTTATCAGAACGCGGGCGTTCGCGCTTACGATATTTCCAACCCTTATCGGCCGGTGGAAACCGGGGCGCTGGTGCCCGCCGCGCCGGCGAAAATGATGGATACCCGCCCCGGTCGCCCGCGGGTGATCCAGTCCTGCGACGTGTTCGTCGACGCGCAGGGAATAATTTACAGCACCGACTATAACGGCGGGCTGTCGGTGATTGAGTATCTGGGGTAGGGGATTGTGGGTTGTTGCCTTCCCGGGTCGCGGCGTAAACGCCTTACCCGGGCTACCGGATTGCAGACGGTGGCGAACCCGTAGCCCGGACAGATGCGAAGCATCGCCTCCGGGGAAAGAGGCACA
>NZ_CAXSXW010000012.1:87679-158618 GCF_964241505.1 Klebsiella sp. Q11 | reverse complement strand
CCCGGGCTACCGGATTGCAGACGGTGGCGAACCCGTAGCCCGGACAGATGCGAAGCATCGCCTCCGGGGAAAGAGGCACATACCCGGAGGCGGCGCCTGACGCGCCTGTCCGGGCTACCGGATTGCAGACGGTGGCGAACCCGTAGCCCGGACAGATGCGAAGCATCGCCTCCGGGGAAAGAGGCACATACCCGGAGGCGGCGCCTGACGCGCCTGTCCGGGCTACCGGATTGCAGACGGTGGCGAACCCGTAGCCCGGACAGATGCGAAGCATCGCCTCCGGGGAAAGAGGCAAATACCCGGAGGCGGCGCTTGACGTGCCTTACCCGGGCTACCGGATCGCAGACGGTGGCGAACCCGTAGCCCGGCTAAGCGCAGCGCGAGCCGGGAAAGGCTGGACGGAGATTCAACCGTACTGGCGAATTCGCGCAATCAGCTCATCCACGCTGTCGATACGCCCGGCAATCACAATCAGCGCTTTACCCAGCGTGATAGCGTGGCGCAGGCATTCATGGCGCATGGCGTCGTCCGGGATAGCGTCGATATCCGCCACGTGCGACAGCCCGACGCTGCGGCGAATCAGTTCGGTGCCGCAGAAGCCCACCGCGTCGGCCCACACTTTCTGCAGGAACGCGGAGGCATAGCCGGGCCAGGACAACGCGGCGTCGCGGGATCTCTCCGCCGCCAGCGCCTGAAAACGCTCGGCAAAGGTGGTCCAGAACTGCTGGATATCGCTGAGGCGCTGTTCGCGAGCGGCGGCGGCATCGCGAATGCCCAGATGCCCCGGCAGACCGCAATAGTTGAGCAGCAGGTTGCCGATGGCGGTGCCGATATCGAAGCCAATAGGGCCGAAAAAGCCGAATTCGGCGTCGATGGCCTTAAAGCTGCCTTCGGCGACGAAAATCGAGCCGCTGTGGATATCGCCGTGCAGCAGCGCTTCGGCATGGGAGAAGAAGCGATGCTTGAGCGCGGCCACCGCCAGCTTCAGCTGGGCATCGTCGCGCAGGGCGGCGACATCGGCTTCCAGCGCGGCTGGATAGCTGTTGCGCTCGTGAACCTGATACGGGTCGTTAAAGAACAGATCCTCGGTGATTTCGCACATCTCGGGATTAATAAATTGCGCCACCTGGGCCTTTTTCTCGTGAGGAGGCAGATAAAAGTCGCTGGTGTGGAACAGCGTCTGGGCCAGGTATTCCCCCAGCTGGCTGGCGGCCTGGGGGTAGTAAACGTTGTTGATCAGCTCCCCGCGCCAGATGCGGTGATCGGAGAGATCTTCCATCACCATCACCGCCAGCTCGGGATCGAAATGCACAATCCGCACCGTGTGCTGCGGGCAGTGCTGATAGTGAGCCACCAGGGTTTGTGCTTCAAGGCGCGCGCGGTCAAGGGTCAGCGGCCAGGATTCTCCCACGCAGCGCACGTAGGGCAGCGCCTGCTTAACGATAATCCGGCTCACGCCCCTGATATCGAAAATTTTAAACACCAGGTTGAGGTTGCCGTCGCCCACTTCCTGCGCGGACACCAGTTCTGACGGATTGTCGATACCGCCAAATTGTTGGGCGTAAGCCACCGCATCGCTGGCCGTGAAAGTATGGTATTGCGACATTGCCTCGATCCTCAAAATTCTGATTAAGCCGTTCAGACGTCTATACTTCTGGATTTCATCCTGACACAATGTGATACAACAACGCAACAGGGATTTAACTAAATGCAGACACTACAGACCACCAGCCTGCGGGTAAGCGAAAATCAGCTCTTTATTCTTGACCAGCAGGCTTTACCGCAGGAAAAACGCTGGCTGGCGGCGGATAACGTGGCGCTGCTGGTGGACCATATTCACGCCCTGCGGGTACGCGGCGCGCCGCTGATTGGCCTGTCGGCCAGCCTGCTGCTGGCGCTGCTGGCGCAGCGCGGCCTGACCCGCGAGGCGCTATCTGAGGCGCTGGAGACGCTGCGCGCCGCGCGTCCGACGGCGGTAAACCTGATGAATAATCTGGATCGCATGAAGCTGGCGCTGGCGGAGGAGCGCTTTCCACAGGCGCTGGAAGCGGAAGCGCTGCGCCTGATCGAAGAGGATAAACAGCTTTGCGCCAGCATCGCCGAGGCGGGCAGCGCGCTGGTGACGCCGGGCAGCCGCCTGTTGACCCACTGCAATACCGGCGGCCTGGCGACGGCGGGCGTCGGCACCGCGCTGGGGGTGATTGCGCTGGCGCATCAGCAGGGAAAGGTGGCGAACGTCTGGGTGGATGAAACGCGCCCGCTGTTACAGGGCGGACGTTTGACCGCCTGGGAGCTGGGTGAACTGGGCGTGCCGTATCGGCTGATTACCGATTCGATGGCCGCCAGCCTGATGGCGCAGGGCCAGGTCGACGCGGTTTGGGTGGGCGCTGACCGTATTGCCGCCAACGGCGACGTGGCGAATAAAATCGGCACCTATTCGCTGGCGGTGCTGGCGAAGTATCATCAGATTCCCTTTTACGTGGCCGCGCCGCAGACTACCCTGGACCGCCATTGCCCGAACGGCGCGGCAATCCCGATTGAGCAGCGGGCGGCTGCCGAAGTCACCGGCGTCGCCGGCAGCTTTGGCGCGGTGCAGTGGGCGCCAAAAGAGGCTGCGGTTTACAATCCGGCGTTCGACGTCACGCCCGCGGCGTTAGTGAGCGGCTGGGTGCTGGACAGCGGCGTGGTGACCCCGGAGCAGGTCGCCGCCGGGGCGTTTGCGCCAGAAAAGGCCTGAACCTGAGCGAAAAAGGCGAAGCGACCTCCCTCGCTTCGCCTTCAACTTATGGCAGCACCATCTCTACCGCCGGAGCGGACTGCGGGTCGATATTACGGCCAAGCGCCGTCAGCGCCGCCTGGTACGGGCACAGCGTCCCGACGGCGGTGGTCCGGCAGCCCGCCGGATGCCACTCCTGGCGCAGCAGCGGATGCTGACTATCCGGCGTTTGCAGGCGGCGTAAATCGTCCAGACTTTGCGCCTGGAAGTAAACGCGCAGGTAGCGTTTTCCGCTATGGGTGTCGCGCCAGCGTTCCAGTACCAGGCTGCTGCCCGGCGGGATATTGCCGCGGCTGTACCCCGGCAGCTGCCAGCTAAAGTCCATTAATGTACGCACCATGGCGATATTGGTATCGTGCGCCACCAGCAGCAGCCAGCGCACGTTCGGCGCGGCGCCCTCTTTTACCCCTTCGAGCATGGCGTTGAGCAGAATCGAGCCGCGTTTTTGCGCGGTATAAAACACATCGTTGCTCAGATCGTAGTTCTCCGTCAGCAGCGGCAGCAGGGCGGTGACCTGGCTGGCGCGGGTAATATTGCCCCACGCCAGCTGGCTGAGAGGCAGGTTCTCGCTCCAGCCCAGACGCAGCGTCTCAACCATATTGGCCATCACGCTCAGCCCGCTAATCGAGGTTTTGCCGCTTTTGCTCTGCTCCACCTGCCACGGCAGGTCAAATATCGGGCAGGGCTTATCGGGCGCGCAGACGGCGTTTTTCAGCAGCTGAATCACCGGAGCCAGCGCCTGCCGACGCTGCGCCAGATCGCCGGCCGTTTTCTTCACTTCCGCCAGCTGGCGGGCGGGATCGGTTCGCGTGGCGGCAAATTTATCGGTCTGAAACAGCGGGTCGGCGTCGCCGCTGACGTGATGAATCATCACGCCGCAGCCGGGAAAGGCGCCGTCCACCAGCGCCTGGGCGGTGGCCCGCGTGCGCTGCAGGGGGCTGGCGCGCACGTAAATTTCTCCACTCGCCGGACAGCCCGCCGCCAGTAGTCCGAGCTGACGATAGCGTGCGCCCTCATCGCGCCCCTTATTGACGACGGCGGCATAGCCGTGGCCGGTCAGCTCGCCGTCGTGGGTGGTCCACTGCGTCCACGGACGCTGGGTCGCGGCTTCGATGGCCTCCCGGTTGCCCTCCGTCGGCGGACGAATGCCGTGGCGGCTGAGCTCAACCACTTTTTCCAGCGTAAACTGCGCGGCGGCGTGGCCCGGCGCGGCCAGCAGCGGCAGGGCGCAGGCGAGCAGCAGGCGTAGCAAAACCTGATGTCGTACAGGCATCATAAAATATTCCTTATAAGTTAAAAGGTTATGACGAGAATGAGGTCTGACGCTCTATCGCGTGTCGCCTGGCAACAATCGCAGCGGTGGTAAAACAGAATAGCGCGGACATCAGGCCGGTGCCTACCCAAAACAGCGATAGCGTACTGAAGTCATACAGCGTTTTGCCATTTTCGATTATCGATGTTTTATCGATGATGATGCCGGTCAGAAACTCGCCGAGTCCCGCCCCCGCGTAGCTGGCAATACCGATGGTGCCGAGCGCGGCGCCCGCGGCTTTACGGGACGAAATATCGACGGCGATCAGTCCGCCAAGGAAGCAGGTCAACGCCCCGATGGTAGCGCCGAAGATAATCATCGCCAGAATATCGGTGTAGTAGCCGTGCGGCGACCAGAGCATCAGCGCGAAGCCGGCGGTGTTGAGCAGGCTGATAAAACCGGCCATCACGCTGCGGTTGCGCGGGAAGAAGCGGTCGGAGAGCATCCCGGCGATAATCGTTCCGGCAATACCCGCGATAGCGTTGACCCCGATAATGCCGGACGCTTCGAGTGTAGAGTAGGCTTTATCCTGCTCCAGGAAGAAGATCCCCCATGAGTTCACCGCGTAGCGGTCGATATACATAAACGCCGAGGCCAGCGCCAGCGCCCACAGGGCCGGGTTGCGCAGCGCCAGCAGCTGGTTTTTAAACACCGAGCCGCGGGCTTCCGTCTCCTCCAGCGGTTCGTCGCGAATCACGTTGATTGACGGGAAGCCGCAGCTTTGCGGCGAGTCGCGCATAAACAACAGCATCAGCACCACCCCGGCGGCGCCGAGCGCGGCGGTCGACAGATAGCCCATCTGCCAGCCGAATCCGGCAATCACCGCCGCGATCACCATATAGGTCATCGCTTCGCCGATGTTATGCGCCGTCGACCAGATGGCGTAAAAAGTGCCTCGTTCTTTACAGCCGTACCAGCGCGCCAGCGATACCACGCACGGGCCGACGCCCATCGACTGCGCCCAGCCGTTAATCCCCCAGAAGATAGCCAGCAGCATGGCGTTGCTGGTCATCCCCATCATCAGGTTCATTCCGGCGCTCAGCAGCAGCCCAAGGCTCATATAGCGCACCACGTTGGCATGATCGGCGATAAAGCCGTTGACCAGCTTGCCGATGGCGTAGCTGAAAAACAGCGTTGAGCCGATCATGCCCAGCTCCGTCGGGGTAATACCGAGCTCCACCAGCGCGCTTTTGGCGACGGTGAACGACAGCCGGCAAACGTAGAACGTGACGTACGCCAGAGTCATGGTAATAAAGGTTTGCCAGCGCACGCTGCGAAAGCGCCGCTCATCGAACTCGCCGCCCGCTTTGGGCGGCGAAGCGCGAAAAAATGCGATAATTCTTCCAGACATAATGGTATCTCCGAAGGTCGGAGGCCTGACTGATTAGTGTGGTTCGTCCGTGAGGGTAGATTGTCGTTGTGTAGAGTACATAATCAGATAAAGCCTGACCCGATGCGGTTAAGGTAATGGGTGACAAAGCATGTTTTTTAATTGTGGATAGAGCGTCTTGCTGGCCAGCAGCAGCGGATTACCGTGACGAATCCCGTCGTTTGCCAGATAGTCGTTGCTGAGGCCGCCCGCTTCGCGCATCAGCACCAGCCCCGGCAGCCCGTCCCAGGGGTTCATATGCGGTTCGTAGTAGCCGATAAGCCTGCCCGCCGCCGCCCAGGCGCTCATCAGCGCCCCGGAGCCGTTGCGGATAAACATCCCGCCGTCGCTCAGCAGCGCATCGAGGAAGGGCAGAAAGACCGCAGGCGTCACGCGGTGCGAGGTGCCGACGCCCATCACGCCCTCTTTGACCGTCGCTGCCGGATGCGGCGCGATAGGCGCATCGTTAAGCCATGCGCCCTGGCCTTTCAGGGCGTGGAACAGCTCGCGATGGTTGGGGTCGTACACCACGCCGATAACCGGTTCGCCGTCGGCAAGGATGGCCAGCGACAGGCACCAGGTGTGCAGGCCGTTAAGAAAACAGCTGGTGCCGTCGATGGGATCGACAACCCACAGCACGCGCGCGTCCGGCATCTGCGTCCCGCTCTCCTCGCCGAGAAAACCGTCCTGCGGGAAGGCGTCAGTAATGCGCTGCTTAACAAACGCTTCGACCCGCTTATCGGCGACGCTGACCACGTCCTGCAGATCCTCGCCTTTATGATCCACCGTCAGCCGGTCGCGCTGTTGATAGTATTCGAACGCCAGTTCAGCGCCGGCCTTCGCCAGCTCGCAGGCTAAACGGTAGCGGGCCTGCAGTTCATTTGATTCCAGTGATTTCATCTTAACTCCCTATTTTGCACACGTGTGCAAATTGCCTGAAAAAAACGGCCCCGAAGGGCAAAATGAGTGTGGATGGATTAAAAATATTATTCTGTGATCGCTCCGGCATAAAATGAATTTTTCATTTCGCGCTTTGACGAACGATCAGTTTCACCGGCACTTCGCGATGGCGTGACGGCAGGCTGAATTTGGCGATCCGCGTGACCAGCAGATCCACCGCGTGGTGGGCGAGCAGGGCGGTATTCTGCTGCACGGTAGTCAGCTGATAGGGCTGCCAGTCCGCCTGGGGAATATCATCGAAGCCGATAATCGCCGGTAGCGAAGCGGCGGGGTTGTCCGCCCGCAGGCCGTCCAGCGCGCCGAGCGCCAGCATATCGGTGGCGCAGAACAGCGCCTGCAGCTGCGGATGCGCGGCAAGCAGCTGCCTGGCTGCGGCAAAGCCCGCCTGATAGCCGCTGCTGTCGCAGAAGTGCGCGGCGACCTCCATGCCCTGGGTATGGGCAACAAACGCTTCGTAGCGCTGGCGGGTGCTGAAGTTATCCAGGCTTTCGCCGATAAACCCGGCCTGGCGCCACTGGCGCTGGGCAAACAGGTCGGCCACCAGCTTCGCGCCCTGCGCGTTGTCGCTGCACACGCGATCGCAGCCGGCCAGCTCGGCGTGGCGGTTGATAAGGGTCACCGGGATTTTTCGCTCCAGATACTCCTCCGCCAGCGACAGCGGCGGCGCCCCGGAGGTGATAATGACCCCCGCGACGTGATAGCTCAGCAGCTGCCTGAGCGACGGGGCGAGCTGCTGCGGATCGTCGGCGTTCATCAGCAGCGGCATAAAACCGTTGAGCGCCAGCTGGTGGACCAGCGGCGACAGCAGCTTGCTGCGGAAGGGATTATCAAAACCGGCGGTGACGATGCCGATAAAATTGCTGCTGCCGGTGTTCATCGTGCGGGCGATAATGTTGACCTGATAGCCCAGCGTTTCCGCCGCGGCGAGGACCTTCTGGCGGGTTTTTTCCGCCACCGATGCGCCGGGCGTAAAGGTGCGGGAAACCGCGGAACGGGAGACGCCAGCGAGTCGGGCAACGTCCTCTGCCTTAATCCATTTTTTTTCGCTCATAGTATCAGGGTACGGGTTATCCTCAGTGAGCCCGCGCCGACGCTGGAACCCATGGCCGGCACGGAAAAAGTCGTTAAAAGGTACCACATAAATCCCCGGGCGAGCAGTGGGTTGACGCGGCATCGCGGCCGCGTCAACGTCAGGCTTATGCCGGATAGCGAATCTGCTCCGCCTGGCGCTGCAAAATAACTTTGCCGTGACGAATGGAGGTCAGCACTTTGGCCTGGCGGCGCAGCGCGTCGTAGTCGTTTTCCGCATCGAGGATCAGCAGGTTCGCCGGGCGTCCTTCGGCAATGCCGTAGTTGTCGCCGAGGCACAGGGTGCGGGCGCTGTTATCGGTAATCAGATCGAGGCAGCGCTGCAAATCTTCATATCCCAGCATATGGCAGATATGTAGCCCGGCGTCGAGGATGCGCATAATGTTGCCGTTGCCCAGCGGGTACCACGGATCCTGAATGGAGTCCTGGGCAAAGCAGACGTTGATCCCGGCGCGGTCCAGCTCCGCCACCCGCGTCACGCCGCGGCGTTTCGGCCAGCTGTCGAAGCGCCCCTGCAGGTGAATGCTTTCGGTCGGGCAGGAGATAAAATTGATGCCAGACGCTTTGAGCAGACGGAACAGCTTCGAGCAGTAGGCATTGTCGTAGGAGCCCATGGCGCAGGTATGGCTGGCGGTGACCTGCGCGCCCATGCCGCGCACCCGGGCCTCTTCCGCCAGCACCTCCAGAAAGCGCGACTGCGGGTCGTCGGTTTCATCGCAGTGCACGTCCACCAGGCAGCCGTGGCGCTGGGCCAGGTCCATCAGAAAAACCAGCGAGCTGACGCCCTTATCGCGGGTGTTTTCGTAGTGCGGAATGCCGCCCACCACGTCGGCGCCCATTTCGATGGCGCGGGTCATCAGTTCGCGTCCGCCGGGGAAGGACTCAATGCCCTCCTGCGGGAAGGCGACGATCTGCAGATCGATAAGATGGGCCGCCTCTTTTTTCACTCTCAGCATCGCCTCAAGCGCCGTCAGGGAAGGGTCGGTGACATCAATGTGGGTGCGCACGTGCTGCACGCCGTTGTCGCGCAGCATGCCGATGGTTTTCAGCGCCCGCTGGCATGTATCTTCGACGGTGACGCTCGCTTTGCGCTGGCTCCAGCGGGCGATGCCCTCAAACAGGGTACCGCTCATATTCCACTCCGGCTCGCCCGCCGTCAGGGTGGCGTCAAGATGGATATGCGGTTCGACGAACGGCGGGATGACCAGCTTTTGTTCAGCGTCGATATTGTCGGCGTCAGCCGCCTGCGCCGCGGCCTGCGCGGTGATGCTTTTAATCACGCCGTCCTGTAAGTCGAGAGTATAGAGCGCTTCTTGATGGCGCAGGCGCGCGTTGATAATTTTCATGGTTGTTCCCGTAAATGGTTTTGCGACATACGCCAGATCGCTAAGGCGACCGAGGCGTTGAGATGAAACTGCGGGTGGCTGACCGGATAGCCGGTCAGCTTTTCAATACGCTGAATGCGTTGATGCAACGTGTTGCGGTGAATGCCCAGCCGCTCGGCGGCTCTGACCACGTTGCCGCTCTCCTGAAGCAGCGTTTCCAGGGTCTCCATCAGCAGCCAGGGGCTTTTGCGATCCGGCTCAATCAGACAGCCGAGGGTGTCGTGCATAAAGTCGCTCAGCAGGGCGGGGTCGCTAACGGCGGAGAGCAGCTTGATAAACCCCAGCTGCTGGTAGTCGCTGATGCGCTGGGCCGGACGCAGGTTATCGCTGAGGTCCAGCGCCTGACGCGCCTGCGACAGCGCGCGCTGATATCCCTGCAGCTGCTGCACCGGCGCCGAAAGGCCGCACAGCAGCGATAGCCCGTCGTCGCCCTCCGCCAGCGCGATCAGCCACGCCTGGAGCCACGTTTTTTGCTGATAAAACTCGCCTTCCTCATCCGGAAGCAGAAAGAGAAACATATTGCTGCGCTCGACCAGCGGAAAGGGATTGCCCTGCTGATTGAGCTGCTGCTGCAGGCGCTGGCGTACGGTGCGGCGGGCCTGCTGCAGCCAGGCTTCGGCCTGCTCCGGCGGAAACTGGCGAAACAGGCGCGGGATCCCCTCAAGGCGCAGCGCCGCCACCCGCAGCGGGCGGGTAAAATCCAGCTGCTGGTGGAGCGCCCGCTGATGCAGGATTTGCAGGTCGGGATAGTCGCCGGTTAACAGCTGCAGCAGAATATCGCGCTGCGATTGCAGGGCGTTTTCGCTGCGCACCAGCGCGGTACCGATGCGTTCGGTCACGATCACCATTTTCAGCAGATAGGGCTGTTCGATCAGCGGAATGCCCAGCTCGTCGGCCAGCGCAATCAGGCGCGGCGGGATCGCCTGAATGTACGCGTCGCCGGTGAGGATCACCATGCCGGCGATCCCGCGCTGCTTGCCCTCCATCAGCAAATGGATCAGGTTTTCTTCATCGCGGGGATGGTTGATGCCGGTGATAAACACCAGCTCCCCGCCCATGATCCATTCGGCGATATTTTCATTTTCCGCCACGTAGTACCAGCGAACCGCCAGCTGCAGCCCCTGCTTACCGGCGCGCAGGCGCATGGCGGAGAGCCCCTCCAGGGCGAGGATTTCGCTGACCGTCAGGCTCACGGCTACTGCTCCGCGACCGAATCAGCGGCGGGCTGACGTTTGCTCAGACGCGTCAGCGCGATATAGACCAGCGCGGAAACGGTAATGCCAACCAGCGGGGCGATCCACGGTGACAGGTAAGCCACCGCCGCGCCCGCCGCGTAGGCGCTAAGACCCAGCCAGTTAAAGCGCGGCAAACGGGCGGTGTGCAGCAGCGGATAGCGGCCGCCGCGATAAAACCAGTAGTCGGCGAGGATCACGCCGCCGATGGGCGGAATGATGCTGCCCAGCAGCACGAGGAAAGGGATCAGCATTTCATACATACCGCCAATGGCCAGCAGAATGCCGACCCCGGCGGCAACCACGGTCAGGGTGCGGCGACGCTCGCTGCGCAGCAGATGGCAGGCGGCGGCCGAGACGTTGTAGATCGTTGGCCCCTGAATCGTCAGCAGGTTGAGGCACAGCATTATCACCGCGGCGACCGATAGCCCCTGCAAAATCAGCACTTCCACGATATCGGCCTGCTGGTAGACGATGGCGCACCAGGCGCCGGCGATAATCATCAGCCCGTTGCCGATCAGGAAGCTGCTCATGCTGGCGACGATGGCGGTGCGGCTGGAGTTGGCCAGCCGCGTCCAGTTCGTCGCCTGGGTCGCGCCGCTGGCAAAGGTGCCGAATACCATGGTAATGGCCGCCGACCAGGTCATGGTTTCACCCGGTTCGATTTGGGTCATCGCCTGCCAGCCGCCGGCGTGATGGGCGGCAAGGTACATCGACACCACCAGCAGAATAAACATCAGCGGTACCGATACGCGCGACAGCGCATCCAGCCCCTTATAGCCCACCAGCGCGGTGACGCAGAACAGGATGCCGAACAGGATCATCAGCGGAATTGTCATCGCCGCAGGCAGGGCGAGGATTTTGACCAGCGAGATGGCGACCGTCGCGGTCCCCCAGGCGTACCAGCCCAGCTCGGCGAAGCCGAGAATAAAATCGGCGAGCTTGCTGCCGATTTCACCGAAGCAAAAACGGCCCATCAGTACGGTATTTAGCCCGCTGCGCGCGGCAATCCAGCCGAGCGAGGCGGCGTACAGGGCCAGCAGAAAGTTACCGATAACCGCAATCCACAGCAGGTTAACGATGGAGAAAGAGACGCCAAGCTTGCCGCCCGCGAACATGGTGCCGGTGAAAAAAGTAAAGCTGAACAGAACCATCGAGATGGAAAAAACGCCCTTGCGCCCGGCGGCGGGCGCTTCGACGAGCGGAAAATCATTGCTGTTTGACATGGTGGAACCTCTGAGTGGCTATCCGAATAGCGATGGCTGAGGGGTAGCAAGAGGTGTGCCAGAAAAAGCGGGGCAGGGGTAACACAATGGGGTGGGCAGTATGCACATAAAACGACGTTAAACGGCCGTTGTGTGCCATAAATGTGTGCACAGTGCCATGTTTTGCACCGCCGTGGGGCAGTGGGATGTGACTCCTGCCCCCGCATTTTTGGCGGACGACGGCTGGCGTCTTACCCGACCAGGGGGCAGGTCAGAATCGACAAATGATGCCAATTTTACGCCGTTTCCCGGCGGCACGATCCCCCATCTTTTTAACCGCCCGCAGGCGGTAATTTTGGCGTCATGAAAATGTTCAGTTGTATTGTTGTTAAAAACAGTAATTTCATATGCTTTTCTGATATAACCATTATCAATGTAAGTCTTTCCTGAAATATTGTTCGCTTACGCCGGCGGTGTTAGTATCGGGTAAATAGCCATTTAGACGGCTAAATACAACATCGCTAAACTAAGGAACTGCTATGTGGCAAGAAAGACTCGCGCAACTGGTCACCACCTGTCATTGGATCGGCGCGAAAGGCTGGGCACCGGCCACCGGCGGCAATATGTCGGTGCGTCAGGATGAGACCTGGTGCTGGCTGAGCGAGTCGGGGCGCGATAAAGGCAGCCTGACGACGGAGGATTTCCTGCAGGTGGAGATCGCCAGCAATAAAGCGCCTTCCGGACGTAAACCCTCTGCTGAAACCGGCCTGCATACCCTGGTGTATCGCCTGTTCCCGGAAGCGAATGTCGTGCTGCACGTGCATACCGTCAACGCGACCGTGCTGTCGCGGATTGAAAAAAGCGCCACCCTGGCGCTGCAGGGCTATGAGATGCAGAAAACCCTGACCGGCCAGCACAGCCATCTTGATACCGTGCCGGTCGCCATTTTTGATAACGACCAGAATATCGATGCCCTGGCGGCGCGCATTGAAGATTATGCGCAGACCCACCCGCTGCGCTACGGCTTCCTGCTGCGCGGCCACGGCCTGACCTGCTGGGGCAAAGACATTCACGAAGCCCGTCGCCAGCTCGAAGGACTGGAATTTTTGTTCGAATGTGAACTGATGCGCCGCCGCTACGAGCGCGACTAATTTCTCTTCACCAACGGGTCAGGCATGGATTTTTATCTCGGAATCGATATCGGCACCTCGCGCGTGAAAGCGGTGCTGTTTGATGAACGCTTTCAGGCGTGCGCCAGCGCGGCGCAGAACACCGGCCCGCGGCTGTCGGCCAACGGCCACGCCGAGCAGGATATGGCCCAGCTGTGGCAGTCGGTGGTGGCGATTTTACGCGATATTGCCCGGTATCCGGCGCTGCAAAGCGGGCGTTTACGCGCCATCGGCCTTGCCGGGCAGGGCGAAGGGGTCTGGCTCAGCGACGCCGAAGGCGAACCGGTCGGGCCGGGTATCCTGTGGAGCGACACCCGCAGCCGCGACCTGATGAGCGAACTGCTCAGTCGCCCCGGTTTTGACCGTCGCTTCTTTGACGATACCGGTACCCATCTGCAGCCCTGCAACACCAGTATGCAGCTGTACTGGCTCAAGCATCACCAGCCGGAGCGGCTGGCGGCGGCCCGCTATCTGTTTTTCGCCAAGGACTGGATCCGCTTTCGCCTCACCGGCGTCGCGGCGCTGGATCTTACCGATGCCAGCACCTCTTTGCTGAATCAGCAGAGCGGAAAGCTATCCACGGTGGTGCTCAATGAGATGGGCCTGGCAGATTTACAATCTCTGTTCCCACCGCTGCTGGCGCCGGACGTGCAGGCGGGCGCGCTACGTGAAGAGGTCGCGGCGCTGACCGGGCTTCCCGCCGCCACGCCGGTCGCGGCGGGGGCGCTGGATGTGTGCAGCGCGGCGCTGGGCTGCGGCGCGGTCAACGATGGCGATATTTATACCATTCTTGGCACCACCTGCTGCACCGGTATCGTCTGCCACGGTCGCCAGACGGTCAACGAGGGGACGCGCTACGTCACCCATACCGAAGCGGGCAGCTTTATTAACCTTTTTCCGATGCAGGCCGGGACGCCGAACATCGACTGGCTCCAGCAGCAGATTGCGCTGGAGCCGGATTTACAGCAGCTGGAACAGCATATCGCCAGCGTTGAGCCCGGCAGCGGCGGCGTCTTCTGGCAACCCTACCTCAACGGCGAACGCGCCCCGTTCTTTAGCCCCGAGGCGCGGGCCGGTTATTTCGGCATTAGCCAGCACACCACCCGTGCGGAGCTGCTGCGGGCGGTGTTTGAAGGGCTGGCTTACGCTATCGTCGACTCGCTTCAGGGCTACCCGCAGGGCGGCGAACTGTACCTGACCGGCGGCGGCGCGGCTTCGGCAACCTGGCTGCAAATCATTGCCGACTGCACCGGCAGAACGGTGGTTTCCAGTCCTTTCAACGAGCTTAGCGCGCGCGGCGCGGCGATTCTGGCGGCGCGCAGCGTCGATGCCCTGAGCCGCTATCCGGCGCTGGAGCAGACCCGCTATCGACCCCATCCGCAGGCGCACAGCCGCTACGCCGCGCTCTATCCGGTGTATCGCCTGCTGCGCGAGCAGATGCTCCCGGTGTGGCAGGCCCGCCGCGAGGCGCTTCAACGTATTTCTCAGGAACAACGCATATGAAAATTGTTTTTACCGCCGAACACGCCGGCGACCTCAGCGCTTTTCAGCAACTGGGCGAACTGCGGGTGGAAGGCTGGGCGCTGGGCAAACCGAAGCTGAGCGCAGGCCAGCTGATCGAACTGGCCCACGACGCCGAGGTGCTGGTGACCAGCTACGATGAGGTGACGGAAGCGGTGATCGCCGCCTGCCCGCGTTTACAGGTGATCGCCTGCACCCGCGCCAATCCGGTGAATATTGATACCAAAGCCGCCCAGGCGCGCGGTATCCGCGTGCTCTATACGCCGGGACGCAACGCGGACGCCGCCGCCGAGCTGACGCTGGGGCTGATGCTGAGCCTGGCGCGGCATATTCCGCAATCCCACGCGGCGCTGAAGCGCGGCGAATTCACCCACGCCGAAAACGCGGCGCAGGCCACCCAGAGCGGACTGCGCCGCGATGTAGTGTGGGACGTTAGTCCGCAAAGCCCTTATGAAGTCTTTAAAGGCAGCGAGCTGCGCAACAAAACCCTGGGGCTGATTGGCTACGGTAATATTGGCCGCCGGGTGGCGCGTATCGCCCGCGCCTTTGGCATGGCGGTACTGGTGGTGGACCCGTTTGTCGCCGCCGAGGATATCAACGAACCGGGGCTGCAAAAGACGACCCTTGAGGGGCTGTTCCGCGAGGCGGATATCGTGAGCCTGCATCTAAGCAGCGGCCCGCACAGCGATGGGCTGGTGAACGCGCCATTGTTGAACAGCATGAAGCCGGGCGCGCTGCTGATCAATACCTCGCGCGCGGCGGTCGTGGACGAAGAAGCGCTGATTCACGCGCTGCGCCACGGCCCGCTGGGCGGCGCGGCGCTGGATGTCTACCATCGCGAGCCGCTGTGGCGCGACCATCCGTTTGTCACCGAGTTTGATAACGTGATTATTACGCCGCATATCGCCGGGGCGACGCGGGAGAGCATTGCTAAGCATACGGCGATGATTGCCGCCGACCTCCAGCGCTATGTCGCCGGAGAGCCGCTGCTCTACCAGTGGCGTTAAGCCGCGCTTGCCGCCGCGCAATGCGGCGGCGAAGCTTGTTATCCGCGACGGTGGGTCGCCATAAACTCCTGCGTATGCTGCCAGTCCACCACGCCGGCATCCGATCCCATGCCGGTCGCCACCAGCGCGGCGACGGCGGAAGCCACCTCGCACGCCGCTTTGACGCTTAACCCCCGGGCCAGTGCGGCAATAAAGCCACCGCAGTAGCTGTCGCCGCAGCCGGTAGTATCTACGGCATCGACCCGGAACGGCGCGATATGCTCGACGGCGCCGTCGCGGGTCAGCAGCCAGGAGCCGTTTTCGCCGTCCTTCAGAATGCAGGTTCCGACGCCAAGCGCAAAGAAGACGCGGGCAATCGCTTCCGGCTGGGTCTCCCCGGAGAGATACGCCGCTTCTTCAAGGGAAGGCATAAAGTAGTCCACCGACGGCAGCAGCGGGCGCAGCAGATCCAGGGTGCCCGCGTCAGGGGCGATTAAATCGAAGCTGGTGGTGACGCCGCGGGCTTTCGCCGCCCGCAGCAGCAGCGCGCTTTGCCCCCTATCCATCGCCGCCAGCAGGCCGGTGCCGCCGTGGTGCAGGAACCGGCAGTCGAGGATCGCGTCAAACTCTTCTTCGCGGATAAAAAGCGCATCGGAAGCGCCCCGACAGTGCAGCGCCGGGCGCTCGCCGTTGGGGCGGATGGGCAGGATCGTCGCCGACGTTTCCCGCTGCGCCGTACGCTGGACCAGCGAGCAGTCGATCCCCAGCCGCGCATAGCTGGCGAGGATAAAATCGGCTTTTTCATCTTCACCGAGGCAGGCCACCGCGGCGGTGCGAATGCCCAGCTTCGCGGCGTTAATATTGGCCCCGGCGGCGGTTCCGGCGGGGTTAAGACGAATTTGTTCGATAAAGGCTACCCCGCCGCGCGGCGGGATGTCGATCACCGGGCGACCGGCGATATCAAGAATAGTCAGACCGACAAAGACGGCGTCAAAAGCTGCCATAGGTGCTCCGCTTAACGATGGGTCTGGCGCAGACGCGCCTGCCAGAAGGAGAGGGCCAGCGCGACCACCAGAATCACGCCCACCAGCGCATCCTTCACCAGGTAGTTCAGCCCCATCAGGTTCAGGCCGTTATCAATAATCGCGAGAAACAGCACCCCGCCGAGGGTGCCGGCGATGCTGACCCGGCCCAGCCGGTTAAAGGCGGTACCGATAAAGACCGCGGCGATGGCGTCCATCAGGTAGGCCTGGCCGGCCAGCGGCGTAAACTGGCGCAGGTTGGCGGAGAGAATGACGCCGCCGACGGCGCACAGCGCGGAGGCCGCCACCAGCACCCACAGCATGGTCCGGCGATCGCGGATGCCGGCGATACGCGCCGCTTCGCCGTTCTGGCCGATAGCGCGCACGTACTTGCCAAACAGCGTGCGTTCGGTCAGCAGCCAGGCTACCAGCCACAGCGCCAGCACAATCACCACCGGCGTCGGAATACCGGCGATATTGCCGACCGCGAGATCGTGATACTCCGGCGCCATCCGGCGGTAGGAGATAGAGCCGCCGCCGTCGGTATAGATACGCTCGGCGCTGCTGGCGATAAACCAGGTGCCGAGGGTGGCGAGGAACGGACGAATCTGGCAGACAAGGATCAGAAAGGCGTTCAGCAGGCCGATAATCACCCCGCCGAGCAGCGCGCAACCCACCGCCGCCTGCCACGGCAGGTGCCAGGTCTTCAGCGCCACCAGCGCAAAAGCGGCGCCGAAATCCAGCGCCACGCCGACGGAGAGGTCAATCGCCCCGGCGCTAACGATAAGGGTCATCGCCATCGCCACGATCAGCAGAATCGCGCTGCCCTGCAGCAAATTGGCCCAGTTATCGAAGGTCAGAAATACCGGGTTCGCCCAGCCGAACAGGGCAATCGCCAGCAGGGTAATGACGCCGAATCCTGCCCGCGATAGCCACGCCAGCGGACCGCTGCCGGTTTGCCCCGTTGAGGGGGTCTTGAGCGTCAGTTGGCTCATTAATGGCCTCCTTTATGTCTGACCGCTGAAGCCGCCAGCACCACGAGGATCAGGCCGCCTTTGATCGCGCCCATCCAGAAAATATTCACTCCCAGCAGGCCGAGCCCGTTAGAGAGCGCGTTGACCAGCACCGCGCCGAGCAGCGCCCCCCAGATGGTGACCACGCGCCGCCGCGAGAACGCCGCGCCGATAAAGGTCGCGAGGACGGTTTCCAGCAGCAGCGGCGTCGCCGTGCCGCTGGAGCTGCCTGAGCCCTGGCTGAGCAGCGGCAAAATCGCCAGGCCGGCGGCGATGCCCGCCAGCAGCCAGACGATAATGGTCAAACGGCGAACGTTGAGTCCGCTCATCTGCGCCATATCGCGGTTACCGCCCACCGCCTGTAAATGCTGGCCGAAGCGGGAGTGGTGGAGCAAAAACTGAAACAGCGCGAATACCGCCAGCAGATAGAGCAGCGGCCAGGGAATGCCGAACAGATCGTTATCGCGAAAGGCCACCATCAGCGGGTCGCTCACCGCGATGCGCCGCTGGCCGGTCAGCAGGTCGGTCAGCCCGGTGAAGGCCACCGAAGTTGACAGGGTCGCCAGCAGCGGCGGCAGGCCCGCCGCCAGCACCAGCGTGGCGTTGACGGCGCCGCAGGCCAGGCTAACGGCGATCAGCAGTAACAACAGCGCCAGGTAAGGGGTGTTCCACTCCGCCATGCCGAGGCTGAGCAGCGCGACGCCGAGCACCGCGATGGCGGGCAGCGACAGGTCGATGCCGCCGGAGACCACATCATCGCCGCCGACGGCAATCACGCAGACCAGGCCGAAGCAGAGGATCGCCAGCGGCACGCTTTGCACCAGCATCATGCTGATATTTTGCCAGCTTAAAAAGAAAGGCGACTGCAGGCTGAGCCAGATCAGCAGCGCAAAAAAGAGAATCAGGGGAAATTTTTCGATAAGCGTCGTGATGCCCGGAAGGGGGCGGCGCTGGATACCTGCACTCATACCTGTTGTTCCTGTCCACCGTTAATCGTCACCAGCAGCGCGTCCAGCGTCAGCCCCCGGGTCGGGAGATTGGCCACCAGCTCGCCGCGCCACATCACCAGGATGCGGTCGCAAAGGCCCAGCAGCTCCGGCGCGTCGCTGGATGAGACCAGCACGCCGCGACCGCGATCCGCCAGCTCGCGGGTGCGCTGATAAATATCGCGTCGCGCGCCGATATCCACCCCGAGAGTAGGTTCATCAAGAATAAAAAGCCGCGCATCGGTGCCCAGCCAGCGGGCGAGAATCGCCTTTTGCTGGTTGCCGCCGCTCATAAAGCGCACCGGAAGCTCCGGACGGCCGGGGCGGATAGAGAGCTGGTCGATCCAGCTGCGCGCTTTTTCCAGCGCCCGGCTGCGGTGCTCCCAGCCGAAAGTGGCGGTCTCCGGTAGCGAGGCCAGATTGATATTGTCGGCGGTGGTGAAGGGGAGAATCAGCCCCTGATGGCGGCGGTCGCGCGGCACCAGGGCCAGTCCGGCCCGGGTAGCCTGATACGGCGTCCGCAGCCGCTTCGGCTGGCCGTCAACGCTTATCGTGCCGCTGCGGGCGCGGCGTAGCCCGTAAAGCAGATCGATCAGCACGTCGCGCCCGGCGCCCAGCAGTCCGGCGACGCCGACGATCTCGCCCGGCTGAATATCAAAGGTAATATCGCGTAACTGCTGCCCGTCGCTGAGATGGCGAACCGACAGTACCGGGGCAGCGGCATCGACCTGATGCGCGCTGCTCTGGCGCGGGGTATAGAGCTGTTCGATATCGCGGCCGACCATCATTTTGATCAGCGCGTCGGTATTCTGCAGCAGCGCCCGGTCGGGGTAGCCGACCACCTCGCCGTTACGTAGCACCGTGCCGCGATCGCAAAGGGCGGCGATTTCGTTGAGATAGTGGGAAATGTAGAGAATCGCGATCCCCTGCTCCCGCAGGCGCAGAATCGCGGAGGTGACCAGGCCGGCTTCCTGCGCTTCCAGCGGCGCGGTGGGCTCATCGAATACCACCAGCTTTGCCGCGCCGTCGATCAGCGCTCTGGCGATTTGCACCAGCTTGCGTTCGGCGAGGCTGAGGTCGCGGATCAGGCGGCGGGGATGAATATCCAGCTGCCAGCTGTCGCGGAAAAACGCCCGGGTGGCCGCGTTCATTCGCCGCCGGTCCAGCGCGCCCCAGCGGGTGCGGTACTCCTGGCCGAGAAACACCGATTCCGCCACCGTAAAGTGCGGGATTAGGTTGAGTTCCTGGTGAATAACGCGGATACCCAGCGCTTCAATCGCCGCGGGATTGCCGAGCGGCAGCGGCGCGCCGTCAAGGGTGGCGCTGCCGCTGTCGGCCCGATAGACGCCCGCGAGGATTTTTATTAGCGTCGATTTTCCCGCGCCGTTCTCGCCGATCAGGCCGTGAATTTCACCGGGATTCAGAAGCAGCGTGACCGCATTTAATGCAGTCACGTTGGCAAAGCTTTTGCCGATCTGGTTCATCGCCAGACCAGCGGCGGGGTTAACCCCGCCGGAGGATGGAGTGATCACTGCAGTTCGCCATATCCCAGCTGTTTGTAGACCGCTTTTGCCTCCTGCGGGCCTTTCACCGGCACCACCGGAATAAAGGTCTGCAGGGGCAGCTTCTGTTTGTCGAAGTAGCGCGCGACGTTATCGGCGGAGGTCTGGCCGATCAGGTGCGGCTGCTGGGCGACGTTGGCGACGAACGGGCTGCCCGGCTCGGCCATGATCTCCAGGGTTTCCGGGCCGGCGTCGATCGCGGTGACCTTGACGTCTTTATCGCGGCCGGTCTCTTCCAGCGCCTGGACAATACCGATAGCCGGCTGATCCCAGCAGGCGACATGGATGGCGTCGAGTTTGCCTTTTGGATACTGGCTCAGCAGTTCGAGGGTTTTCTTACGCGCATCTTCCGGCGAGTTGGCAAACTGCTCGGCCAGCTCCGGCTGAATAATGTGAATATCCGGATAATCCTTGAGGACATATTTCCACTGGTCATAACGAATGCCGCAAATACGCAGGGAGCTGGAGAATGCGTTAAATACCGCAACGTTGCCTTTGCCGCCCAGTTCATCGGCCATATAGCGACCAATGGTCGATCCCAGGGTGTAGTTATCGGAGGTGGTGTTATTGACCGAATATTTTGAAACGTGGTCTACGGTAAATACCGGAATGCCGGCATCGCGTAGCGCTTTGAATTTAGGCTCAACGGCGCTGTCGCCCAGAATGCTAATTACCGCATCGACCTTGCGCGACAGTAAAATATCGTGGTTATTCGCATGAACCTGGTTATCGCGGCCGCCATCGACGCCGATCACTTTACCCCCCAGTTTCTCTACCTCTTCGGTCGCACCCTTATAGGCTTCACGATCCCAGAAGTGCTGCGTCCCGACCACGGCGACGCCGATAGTTTTTCCCTGAAGTGATAAGGCATCCGCCGCCAGAGCGTTGACGGAGGCGAGCGAGAGCAGGCCCAGCGCGATGGGCAATAATTTCATTTTCTGCGACATTCTTATTATGGTCCTGTGATGGAGGTGGCTGTGCGGAGCAGTAGCATGACAACAACAGCCACACAATCTCAAATACAAAATATGTCTAAGTTATACCCGTTATACTTCAAGTTGCATGTGCGTTGGCTACGTGCGTTCACCCGAATCACTTACTTGAGTAAGCTCATCGGGACTCTCTTACTTGCCGCGTTACTCGGCCTGCGGCCTCACCCCTTACGGGGCCAGCGCAAGCGCTGTTCAAAACGGTTAACCGTTTTGTCCTGAAACTTGAATTATTTAGGGTATATTAACGATGTTATATCGCAGATTTGCCTGAGGAAAACGTAAATTTGTTATCTGTAACCTGAAAATATTTCATGATGCAGCTTAATCCCTTTTTATTTTTGTGGGCTTAATTTGCTTGCAACTCTTATTTATTCAAATAAAGATTGCTACTTAATTAAAATTATTCTGTCACTGTAATATATCGCATCCTGGAATGGCGTAGAGCTATTCTGCGTGAAAAATCCTTTCTCTGTAGCAGATTGTATGGTGATACGTATTTTATTCCCAGGATTCGCACGCTTTATTATGGCGGCCTTTATCGGGTGAGAAGAAAACAGGCAAGATGAAAAAACAACATAATCTGACCGTAATGCACTGGGGAACCTGGCAGGTCCAGGCCCGTGACGGCAACATTGAGACGGTGACGCCGGTGCCCTGGGATAAAAATCCCTCACGTATTGGTCAGTCGCTCCCCGATGCGGTCACCAGCAAGACGCGCATTCGCCGTCCGGCGGTGCGCGCGGGCTACCTGCAAAATGGCCCGGCTTCGCGCGAGGGGCGCGGTAAAGAGCCGTTTGTTGAGGTGAGCTGGGAGGTGGCGCTCGATTTACTGGCCCGCGAACTGAATTCGGTCAAAACGCGCTGCGGCAATGAGGCGATTTTCGGCGGCTCCTACGGCTGGGCCAGCGCCGGCCGTTTTCACCACGCGCAAAGTCAGCTGCACCGCTTCCTCAAGTGCTTCGGCGGCTATACCGCCAGCACCAACACCTACAGCAGCGCGGCGGGCGAGCGCATCCTGCCGCATATTCTCGGGCCGCTGAGCCCGCTGCACCGCCAGCATACCCACTTTTCCGAGCTGGCGCGCGAATGCCAGCTGTTTGTCGCATTCGGCGGCCTGCCGCTGCGTAATGCGCAGGTCAACGGCGGCGGCGCCAACGACCATATGCTGAAATACTGGCTGGAAAAGATGCAGGCGCAGGGGACGCGCTTTATCAATATCAGCCCGGTGCGCAATGACCTGAGCGCCGTGGAGAGCGCCGAGTGGCTTGCGGTTCGTCCGGGAACCGATACCGCGCTGCTGCTGGCGCTCTGTTATGTGCTGATTAATGAATCCCTCTACGACAGCGGTTTTATCGCCAGCCATACCGTGGGTTTCGCACCCTATCGCACCTACCTGATGGGGGAGAGCGATGGCGTCGCAAAAACGCCGGAGTGGGCGGCGGCGATAACCGGTATTGAGGCGCAGCGGATTGCCGCGCTGGCGCGCGAGATGGCCAGCCAGCGCACGATGGTCAATATCTCCTGGTCGATTCAGCGGGCGCGCCAGGGCGAGCAGGCCTACTGGGCGACGGTGGCGCTCACCGCGCTGCTGGGGCAAATCGGTACGCCGGGCGGCGGTCTGGGGTTTGGCTACGCCTGCACCAATCTGGCGGGGGCGGCGCGTAAGGCCTTTTCCGGCCCGCGCCTTCCCGCCGGAGAGAACGCGGTAAACCAGGTGATTCCGGTGGCGCGCCTTTCCGATATGCTGCTGCATCCGGGCGAGGCATACGAGTTTGACGGCCAGCATCTGCGCTATCCCGACATCCGCCTCGTCTACTGGGCCGGCGGCAACGCGTTTCATCATCATCAGGATATTAACCGCCTGTGTGAAGCCTGGCGGCGGCCGGAAACGGTGGTCGTTCATGAACAGTTCTGGACCGCGCAGGCCAAATTTTCCGATATCGTTCTGCCGGTCACTACTTCGCTGGAGCGGGAAGATATCGGCAGCGGCGGTCACGACGGTTTTATGATCGCCATGAGCGCGCAGATCCCGCCGGTGGGCGAAGCGCGCGATGATTACGCCATCTTCTGCGACCTTGCCGAGCGGCTGGGCTGCGGCGAGCGCTTTAGCGAGGGGCGCGACGCCGGGCAGTGGCTGCGGGAGATCTACGAAGCGTCGCGGCCTCGCGCGCGGGAAGAGGGGATCGCGCTGCCGTCGTTTGATGAATTCTGGCGGCAGGGGGTGCTGGAATACAGCGCGCCGGAGAAACCGCAGGTTTTCCTGGCGGATTTTCGCGCCGACCCGCAGCGCTATCCGCTCTCTACGCCTTCCGGCAAGATCGAGCTTTTTTCCGAAACCATCGCCGGGTTTGGCTATCGCGAGTGTCCCGGCCACCCGTGGTGGGATGAGCAGGAGGCGGCCTGGCAGCGGCAGGAGGCGGCGCGCTGGCCGCTGCATCTGCTCTCCAGCCAGCCGCGCACCCGCCTGCACAGCCAGTACGATCACGGCAGCGTGAGCCGGGCGACGAAAATTCAGGGGCGCGAGCCGCTGTGGATGCATCCGCAGGATGCGCAGGCGCGGGATATCAGCGAAGGCAGCGTGGTCAAGGTCTATAACGCCCGGGGAGCCATTCTTGCCGGGGTGCACCTCAGCGAGCAGATTTTGCCCGGAGTGGTGCAGATGTCGACCGGCGCCTGGTACGATCCGCTGGATCCGGCTGAAAAGGGGTCTCTGGATAAGCACGGCAATCCCAACGTGTTGACCGAAGATCGCGGCAGCTCGCGGCTGGGGCAGGGCTGCAGCGCCCAAAGCTGCTGGGTGGAGATTGCGCCGTGGCGGGACGCGCTGCCGCCGGTGACCGCTTTCGACCCGCCGATGTTTATTCAGGGTTAGGCGCCCGGTAATTCCCGGCTTACGGAATCAAAGCCCTCCTGGGGCGGATAGCCCGGACAGATGCGCAGCATCGCCTCCGGGAAATTCAGCCACGCTGCGTTCTGCTCCCGGGGGCGGCGCAGGGCGCCTGCCCGGGCTACATGTTCACAGTTGTCTGCAGATCGGTAGCCCGGATAAGGCGCGTTACGCCAGCCGCGGGTAGGCGCTGGCGATATCGTCGCCGGTAAACTGGGCAATCCAGCCTTCCGGGTTGTCGAAGATGCGGATGGCGGTGAAGTTGGGCTCCGAGCCCATATCAAACCAGTGCGGCGTGTGCGCCGGAACGGAAATCAGGTCGTTCTTTTCACAGAGCACCTGGAATACCTCGTCGCCAATATGCAGGCAAAACAGGCCGGCCCCCTCGACGAAGAAGCGCACTTCGTCTTCCCCGTGGGTATGCTCGTTGAGGAATTTTTCCCGCAGCGCCTCTTTCTGCGGATTATCCGCACGCAGGCTGATCACGTCCCAGCTCTGGTAACCCTTCTCAGCCACCAGCTTATCAATCGCATGCTGATAGGCGGCAATAACCGTTTCTGAGGCTGGCGCCGGGCCTAAATCGCGGTCGGCCTGCCAGCGCTCGAAGCGGACGCCTTTGGCGTTGAGCTGCTGCTGGATCTCTTCGGCGTTCGTGCTGTACCAGAGAGAGTTTTGCGGGTCTTTCACGGAAAAAATGGTTAATGCGCTCATGCTGGGATCTGCTCCGGATGAATATCGTCAAAACGCTGAACCTGCGGATGGTGGCTGGCCGGGTCACGGTCGCCGCGCACCAGCTGTAGGGTGCGGAAGCCGGCCTCTTCGGCGGCATCCAGCTCCTGATGGATATCGGACAGGAACAGAATGGCGGCAGGAGGCTGTCCCAGCTGCTCAGCAATATTGCGGTAGGACTGCGCTTCGCGCTTGGCGCCTACCAGGGTATCGAAATAGCCGTTGAACAGATGAGTAATATCACCTTCGTCGCTGTAGCCAAATAACAATTTCTGCGCGGCGACGGAGCCTGAGGAATATACATATAAATCAATACCCTGTGACTTCCATTTTTCCAGCGACGGCAGGACGTCAGGATACAGGTGGCCGGTGAAGTCGCCATTGACGTAGCCTTCGCGCCAGATAATCCCCTGGAGCGCCTTGAGGGCGGTGGATTTGCGGTCTTCATCCATAAAGGCGAACAGGGTAGCAATAAGCTGCTCGACGCTGGCCGCCGGTTGGGCGATCTCTTCGCGCAGGTTATCGAGAATGGTCTTTACCGGATCGACAAACTGCTGGGCGGTCACGAAGCCGGCCAGGCGTTCGCGAGCGTACGGGAACAGGACGTTGTGGACGAAGCGAATGTCGCTGGTGGTGCCTTCAATATCGGTCACGATAGCGCGGATCATGAGTTCTCCAGAGTGAGCGGTAGGTCGTGCTGACGGTGGCGTTGTGCTGCTCGCTGTTTTCCACTCATAAGCATAAGCGAAATAACATTATCATTTAGACGTCTAAGCGTCTTGATTGCCAAATATTAACATCGTGTTATAGTGGCTTCAACAACAGCATGACAGACGGTACAAAAAGAATGAGCAATAAGCCACTGATTCCTGAGAGTAAACTCCCTTCACTTGGCACCACGATCTTTACCCAAATGAGCGCTCTGGCCCAGCAGCATCAGGCGATTAACCTGTCGCAGGGGTTCCCGGATTTCGATGGTCCGCGCTATCTGCAGGAGCGTCTGGCGTATCACGTGGCGCAGGGGGCGAATCAGTACGCGCCGATGACAGGCGTGGCCGCGCTACGCGACGCCATCGTCGATAAAACGGAAGAGCTGTACGGCTATCGTCCCGATGCCAACAGCGACGTGACCGTTACCGCCGGCGCGACGGAAGCGCTGTATGCGGCGATTACCGCGCTGGTACGTTCCGGCGACGAAGTCATTTGCTTTGACCCTAGCTATGATAGCTACGCCCCGGCGATTGAGCTGTCGGGCGGCGTGCTGAAGCGCATTGCTCTCCAGCCGCCGCATTTTCGCGTTGACTGGCAGCAGTTCGCCGCGAGCCTCAGCGACAAAACCCGACTGGTTATCCTCAATACGCCGCACAACCCGTCAGCGACGGTATGGCAGCGGGAAGATTTTGCCGCGCTGTGGCAGGCGATTGCCGATCGTGAAATCTATGTGCTGAGCGATGAGGTTTACGAACATATCTGCTTTGCCGCCGAAGGGCATGCCAGCGTGCTGGCGCATCCGCAGCTGCGCGAGCGGGCGGTGGCGGTCTCTTCGTTTGGCAAGACCTTCCATATGACCGGCTGGAAGGTGGGCTACTGCGTGGCGCCTGCCGCCATTAGCGCCGAGCTGCGTAAAGTGCATCAGTATCTGACTTTTGCCGTCAATACGCCCGCTCAACTGGCGATTGCCGATATGCTGCGCAGCGAGCCGGAGCACTATCGCCAGCTGCCGGCGTTTTACCGCGAGCGGCGGGACCTGTTTATTGATGCGCTGCGCGCCAGTCGGCTGGACATTTTGCCCTGCGAAGGGACCTACTTCCTGCTGGCGGACTACAGCGCGGTCTCGGATCTGGATGATGTCAGCTTCTGCCGCTGGTTAACCACCGAAATCGGCGTCGCGGCGATTCCGCTATCGGTGTTCTGCGCCGATCCGTTCCCGCATAAGCTGATACGCCTGTGCTTCGCCAAACAGCCAGCCACGCTGCTGGCTGCGGCGGAACGACTGTGTCGTCTGTAGTTATTTAACGGTCCACGCCTGAGAAAATTGACGGTCGCTGAACATCTCCACCAGACCGTTGATTTGCTTCAGGCGCAATACTTCGTCTGAGTCCATCCCTAACTCTTTGCCGATTTTCTCGTCACACCAGCCGAGATGCGCCAGCTCCTGGACGATTTCCGACATCGCATGAATCTGATGACGTCCGCGCGCCCGGTTGTGGCGGATGGTGGCGGCCATCAGCGAATCACGCCTGGGGCTGCTCTTTTCCAGGCAGGTGACGGGAAGGTAGCCTTTCAGTCGTTTCTTCAGCGCCGCTCTGCCGCTCGCCAGCTCATGACGGTGAAAACCGTCGATAATGGAATAGCGCTCCTGATCCTGTTTCACTACCACAACGGGCTGCGTGAAGCCGTCCGTTTCCAGCGAGGTAAACAGCAGGCGTTTTTCCGGTGGCGCAAGATTATTTGGGTTGTAATCATTAGGCAAAACGGCGCCCTGTTTTACCCACAATACGCAGTCAACCGGTTGGGATTTGAAGGGGCTATATTCATGCAGAATCTGGCGAAAGGCGTTAAGCGCAGTAATCTTTTCCTCTTCATCTTCCAGCGATTGCAGATAGCGTTCGAGATCCTGGATTAATTGTCGTTGCATAGTATCCCCCATTGCTGGCGCTTTTTATTCATCCGTTCGCGATAGCGTTTATATTGATTCGCTTTGGTCGGGCTGAAAGAGAGCTGGCGGCACCAGTAATCATTGTTCAACAGAACTTTACAGATGCGCCGCCAGGACGGGACGTCTTTCGAGCCAATATCCGCCGGCTGCGTGTCCGGAATATCTATCATTCCCTTTTTTTGGTACCAGTGAAGATAGACGGCGATTTTATTGCGGTAATGTTCCGCCGTTTTCTCCGGCATGCTGTCGAGTAAAAACAGGGCGTAGCTTTTCCAGGTATGCTGCGCAGGTTTATCCAGCTTTCGATGGCCGTAGAACTGATTATCGTGACCGGCATAAACTCCGCCGCAGTGGACGCCGCTGACGCGCTGGCACATGGCGGCCCAGCGTTCAGGCTCCAGCACATGGTAGAGCCACAGCCCCTGGCGCTGCTCCGGGCCAAAGGGTTCGCAGATACGCATATAGCGCAGCGGAACGCCCGCCTGATACATCAGGTTATAGAGCGGGTTGTAGGACAGGCCGCTTTTGCCGAACCAGGTCCAGATATCGGCGGTTTTCCAGTCGTAGATAGGATAGATGTACCACGCGTGTCCGCCCGGCGCGGAGGTGGTCCAGGGTTTATCGTCGGCGAAGCGAAGCTTGCGCTGCGAGGAGATGGTGATAAACCGATTTAACGATTCATCGGCGCGGATGCCGATCATTATCGCCGCGGGACGATTTCGCGAAAACCAATCGGCAAATTCGCGAACGAACGTTTCAAAACTCATGCCCGATTGATAAAACGGGAAAAAGCCGGGATCGGTAATCGCGTCCTTTGGCGGTTGGCGCACCCAGCGCGCGCCGGGTTCCCAGCACTGCCATTCGGGATGATATTGGGTCAGAGAGTTCTGGGTGGTGAGAGGCAACGCGACCCAGAAAAATTGCTCAATAACGTCGCGATACTCTGCGCGCATCTTTTCACAATGCGCAATGGTGCAGGAGAACTGCGCTTCCCAGTCGACAAACAGGACGCAAATCTTTTTGCCTGTACGGCGGGCGTGCTGCGCCGTGAGATGCAGCATGATTGTAGAATCTTTACCGCCAGAAAAAGAGACGCAAACACGGGAGAAGTTTTCCATTACCCATTCTATTCGCTGCTGACTGGCCTGCAGAACGGACTCGGGTAATGGAAGTTTAATAAAAGACACAGCCATTATTCCTTTAATGCTAAAAGATACTGTGTACTTATATCATATTTATTTCTTAATCAAGAGATTAGTTATCATTCACTAATTAAATAAAATGGCTTTAACTATTCAATAATCTTATTTTTTTGGCACTCGTCGATAAAGTTTGCAAAGTTTGGATCGTCAAGATTTACCCGGTTGTAAATCATATAAATAGCGATGGAGGGGATCTTAAACGGCGCCTCTATAATCTTAAACTTATTATGGAAACTGATATGCTCTAAAATACAGCTGGGTACAAACCCAATAATATCAGTTTGCTGAATAACATTAAGGATTGCTATGTATGAATCGCTACTGAAAGAAATTTTCCTTTCAGACAGTATGCCGGCCGCCTGGCTTTGAAAAGACTTCGTTCCCTGATCGTTACAAATATAATAAGTAAAGCGCTCCTGCAGTATGGCTTTTGTCGTTGTTAGCGATGCCAGCCGAGGATGATTTTCACTACAGACCAGAGAAATATCCAAATCCTGGATACGTTTACACACCGTGGCTCGCGATGACAGGGGGGTGGTGCTGAATATCAGGTCGGCTTTACGGTAGGCCAGCAGGCTTTCTACCGACTCTCCGGACGCCAGCAGGTCATGATGTTCAACGTGAAGGTTTGAATCATCTAATAACATATGGATCAGGCTGGTTGTTTTAGGGGTTATAAAAAGCTGCGGCGCATAGACAACCAGACGTTTCTTTAATTCAGAACGATTGGTGAGATAAATAGTTTGTTCTAATTGATTAAGATTTTTTTCAAGATGATGGTGGAGATTAACCCCTACGGTGGTAGGCGTAATTCCTTTACCTGAGCGAACGAATAGCGGATCGTTCAGCTGGGTGCGTAACCGCTGAAGCGACTGACTGACGGCGGAGGGCGTAATAAATAGCGTTTCCGCCGCTTTACTGATGCTTAAATGCTGGTAAATGCATTCGAAAATAACGAGTAGGTTCAGATCAAATTTCTTGAGATCGTAAAGATTAGCCATTATCAACGTCCTGTTAAGCTGGCGGTAAGGGAAATAGATGAGTATATATCCGTGTTATATTCATTGTGTGAATGTTTGTTTCTTATTATTTAATGCTGGCGTAGTCATTAAGTTTATCTAAATATATACCAGCGTTGCGCATTCTACCAGATCCTTTTGTGTACCGCTAAAGTCAGGGGAGGAGGTCATTTATAAATGCTTGCCTTGCCCCGCTTATCATCTGTAGTTTTTCTTTAACGGCAAGCCCGAACGCTTATTGAAGCCTGTTTTGTTATTCATATTGTCATTTACTGATACGTTGTTGGTACCGCGATCGTTTATCAACCGAGGGGGGGAATTCAATATCTTTATCCTCCGGCTTTCGCGGGATCCTGCGGGCAAGTATGGCGAGTGGAAGAGCGGCAGCGGGGGACCGTCTGCATCGCGCTAACGCGGGAAACATGTCAGAAAGAACGGGCGTTTCGACATGGTGATGCCCGGGGAAATCACCGGAATAGATATGGGGAGCGGTAAAACCTATTACAGCCATAGGTAAGACCTGCCGCCGCGTGGATTGCCCTTTCGTTCAGCGGGTGATGTAATCCCTTAGCTGTTACATTAAGGTGTAGAGCGCAACACATTGCCAGCTACTGGCGCTGAACCTACCTGCGGGTGTTTCAGGTAACGGGGCCGCCTGCGAGGGCGGCCTTTTTACTTTTCAGCGCATATAATGCGAAACGCGGTAGAAGATTGTCATCGCGTTGACAGGTTCACAAAGTTGTCTTGTTCCGGTTGTTAGATAACGCTTATTGATTCGATAATGCAAACGCATTGGTCGAGTCAGGAAAAATTCGTTAACTTAGACCTCAACGAAAACACGGAGGAAGTATAGATGTCCTTAATTAATACCAAAATCAAACCTTTCAAAAACCAGGCGTTCAAAAACGGTGAATTCATCGAAGTTACCGAGAAAGATACTGAAGGCCGCTGGAGCGTCTTCTTCTTCTACCCGGCTGACTTCACCTTCGTTTGCCCGACTGAACTGGGCGATGTGGCAGACCACTACGAAGAACTGCAGAAGCTGGGCGTAGACGTTTACTCCGTCTCTACCGACACTCACTTCACCCACAAAGCGTGGCACAGCAGCTCTGAAACCATCGCGAAAATCAAATACGCGATGATCGGCGACCCGACTGGCGCCCTGACCCGTAACTTCGACAACATGCGTGAAGATGAAGGCCTGGCAGATCGTGCCACCTTCGTTGTTGACCCGCAGGGTATCATCCAGGCTATCGAAGTTACCGCTGAAGGTATCGGCCGCGACGCGTCTGACCTGCTGCGTAAAATCAAAGCAGCTCAGTACGTAGCTTCTCACCCAGGCGAAGTGTGCCCGGCTAAATGGAAAGAAGGTGAAGCGACTCTGGCTCCGTCTCTGGACCTGGTCGGCAAAATCTAAATTTCCGTCTCCTTTCACGCAATTGCTGCGTTGGCGTCGCCTGCTCACCCCGGTCACTTACTGAGGTAAGCTTCCGGGGATTCTCAGGCTAGCCGCCTTGCTCTTGCGCGAAATGCTTAGGAAATTGCGTAGTAATATCTGGGCGCATCTGCGCCCATTTTATTCCAACACCATGATGCAAGCGTATTCAGGCTGCCTGAACGAGGCCGCTTGCATGATGATGTTTTAAGCCCAGGAGATAAAAATGCTCGACACCAACATGAAAACCCAGCTCAAGGCTTATCTTGAGAAGCTGACCAAACCTGTTGAGCTGATTGCCACGCTGGATGACGGCGCTAAATCGGCAGAAATCAGGGAACTGCTGGCTGAAATTGCTGAACTGTCAGATAAAGTTACCTTCAAAGAAGATAACGGCCTGGCGGTGCGTAAGCCGTCATTCCTGATTACCAATCCCGGCTCCAGCCAGGGGCCGCGCTTTGCCGGCTCTCCGCTGGGACATGAATTCACCTCTTTAGTTCTGGCTCTGCTGTGGACCGGCGGTCATCCGTCAAAAGAAGCGCAGACCCTGCTGGAGCAGATCCGCAATATCGACGGTGATTTTGAGTTCGAAACCTACTATTCGCTTTCATGCCATAACTGCCCGGATGTGGTTCAGGCGCTGAACCTGATGGCGGTACTGAACCCGCGCATCAAGCACACGGCGATTGACGGCGGAACGTATCAGAATGAAATCACCGAACGCAACGTGATGGGCGTACCGGCGGTATTTATGAACGGTAAGGAATTTGGTCAGGGTCGCATGACGCTGACGGAAATCGTTGCCAAAGTGGATACCGGCGCGGAAAAACGCGCGGCGGAAGAGCTGAATAAACGTGAAGCCTATGATGTGTTAATCGTCGGCTCCGGCCCGTCCGGCGCAGCGGCAGCCGTTTACTCCGCGCGTAAAGGCATTCGTACCGGCCTGATGGGTGAACGCTTTGGCGGCCAGGTGCTGGATACCGTTGATATTGAAAACTATATTTCCGTACCCAAAACGGAAGGCCAGAAACTGGCTGGCGCATTAAAAGCGCACGTCAGCGAATACGATGTTGATGTGATCGATTCTCAGAGCGCCTCCAGACTGATCCCGGCGACGGTTGAAGGCGGCCTGCATCAGGTTGAGACCGCTTCCGGCGCGGTGCTGAAAGCGCGTAGCGTTATCATTGCCACTGGCGCGAAATGGCGTAACATGAACGTGCCGGGTGAGGATCAGTATCGTACCAAGGGCGTGACCTACTGCCCGCACTGCGACGGCCCGCTGTTTAAAGGCAAGCGCGTGGCGGTTATCGGCGGCGGTAACTCCGGTGTGGAAGCGGCAATCGATCTGGCTGGCGTTGTTGAACATGTTACTCTGCTGGAGTTCGCGCCGGAAATGAAGGCCGACCAGGTTCTGCAGGATAAAGTCCGCAGCCTGAAAAACGTCGATATCATTCTCAACGCGCAGACCACGGAAGTGGTGGGCGACGGTAGCAAAGTCACTGGCCTGCAGTACCGCGACCGCGTGAGCGGCGATGAGCATCATGTTGCGCTGTCGGGGATCTTCGTGCAGATCGGTCTGCTGCCGAATACCAACTGGCTGGAAGGCGCGATTGAGCGCAACCGCATGGGTGAAATCATCATTGATGCGAAATGTGAAACCAACGTGAAGGGCGTTTTCGCTGCCGGCGACTGCACGACCGTTCCGTACAAACAGATTATTATCGCCACCGGCGAAGGTGCGAAGGCGTCCTTGAGCTCGTTCGATTACCTGATTCGCACTAAGACTGCATAATTCATAATAAAGTAAGACCAAACCTGCACAGCAAAGAGGCTACCCTGGGGTAGCCTCTTTTTTTACCTTACTGCCGCTACCTGACCACCATCACCGGAATATGCGCATGGCGAATCACGCTTGAGGCGTTGGAACCCAGCAGATGGGTGCTGATTGAAGGGTTGCGGGAGCCTATCACCACCACATCGGCTTTAATTTCATTGGCCAGTTCATTGACCATATCGCGCACGTTGCCAAAGCGGACGTGCATTTTGATTCGCGACGGGTCAATGCTGAAATGGCCGGCCATCGTTTTCAGGCGCGTTTCTGCTTCATGCTGCAAATGCTCTTCAAAGCGGCGCAGATCGGCGGTAAAACGACTCATCGTGAAGCTTGATGAACCGGGCAGTACGTGGAGAAGATGGATAACCCCGTCCTGCTGGGCTAAAAACTCCGCATGGCGAACGGCTTTATCGCTTAACTCCATTTCAAAGACATCAACGGGCATAATGATGGTTTTATACATATGCATTCCTCCTTGTTCGTCTGCTTTTATATCAACACATTATAGGAAAGTATTGTGCCATTCAGGTCGCAAAATTGTCAGAACGGTACGAGGGCGGCGTAAAAGTTTGTCAAAAGAGAGGAGAAGAGCGAAAGATGCAGAAAGAGGATGCAGTAACATCCTCTGGATAAAGCGCGAAACGCTTCAGGCAGCGGGGAGATTAACGGTGAAAATCGCCAGCGGCCTCCGGCTGATACAGCAGTTCCAGCACTTCAAGGTGCGTTGAGGTGCCGCCCGGTAATTCCCAGTGAATCGTGCTGCCGACTTTGAGGCCCAGCAGGGCTGCGCCAACCGGCGCCATCACCGAAAGCTGGGTGGCGCTATCCGTGACCTGCGCTGGGAAAACCAGCGTGCGGATGCGCTCTTCACCGGTGGTTAAATCGCGAAATCTGACCTTGCTATTCATGCTGACAACATCATGCGGCATGGCTTCCGGGGCCAGCATCTGCGCGCGGTCAAGCTCGTCATTCAGCGCGTCCGCTACCGGTGAGTTGGCGAAAGCCGGTTGTTCCAGCAGTCTGTCGATGCGTTCTGCATCCAGTTCATTAATGATAATTGCGGGTCTGGTCATCTCATACTCCATGTTATCCAGGAACCTGTCCGTAAAAGAAAACCCTCGCCGAAAATGGCAAGGGTTAATGTCCTCTCATCATACTGAGACTTGCTGGTGGTTTGAAGTGATTAAACGCACATTCATCAACGAACCATAGCGGAGTTGTATGAAATCTAGCCGGCTTTATCCAGCAGAAATTGCTTACCGCAGTTCCCCGGATGGGGTTGGGGTAAGAATGAATCAGCGGAGAGAGGGGCATTAATGGCCGCTGCTTTGATGGAGATTTGCATCTCAGTCAGATAGGCGGGGTTGCCGTTGCAGGTTAACTTGAAAGCCCTGACGTTCTGTTTTCCATAGGCCTCAGCAACCGCGGCGTTGAAGCCATCCCGGCTAACGGTTTGCCCATAGTGTTTGGCCAGGAAAGCGCCCAGATGGCTCTGTTTTATCTCGCCGTTCAGGCGCACCATGGTGCCGAAATAGTTGTCAGGATCGAAACCAAAGCAAACGCCATGCTTGGCGTATTCATAACGTTCGAGACATGAGTTACCGCCCGAACCCGGCATCACGCCGTTAAGCTTATTCGCCATTTCCAGCGAGAGCCCGGTTTCAGCCGCCCGACATTTTTGCCCGGCTTTTGCTTCCGGCATATTGGGAACAGGGCGGGTCGCACAGCCAAAGCGCATCCAGCGCCGCTCGTCTACCCCCCGTGCGGCAATAGATTTTGGCAGGCTCGGCCACAGGCCGTGAACGGTGAGAAAATCGGCTTTATTGCTGAGTTCCTGCTGCAGGCGGCACTCTTCCGGTTCGCTGCGGTTGCGGTCTTGCATACTTTGGCAGAACCCCGTTTGCCAGGAGAGAGCCAGCACGTAGCGGTCAAAATCACCGTATTGCGTGGCGATCAGCGGATCTGCGCTGACCTGGGCGGCGCTGAGCAAAAGGGCAATGGCAACGAAATCCTTCCTGAACATTTTTATTCCTGATGACAATTGGTCATTGATAACATTGAGTTATTAAAGCATAAAAAAGGCGCCAACAGGCGCCTTTTCACACGGTTTCAGCGTTAGCGGATTGCGCTGCCGGGAACCAGAACTTCGGTGGCGATAATCACCACTAACAAACCAACCAGCACCGGGACAGAGGTCCGTTTCACCACTTCGAACGGCGAAATTTTTGCCATCCCGGCCACGGCGACCACCACGCCGGAGACCGGAGAAATGGTTCGGCCAAGGTTAGATGCCTGCAGCATCGGGATCGAGAGATAAGCCGGATTGATGCCGGAAGAGTGCGCCAGCTTCGGGATCATCTCAACGAAAGCATAGAAGGGGGCGTTACCGGAACCGGTGGTCATCGCCGCCAGCATGGTCAGAATGACCAGCACCAGCATCAGAATGATACTGGCGGAGCCGAACGACGTGGCGATAGAGATCAGACCGTTAATAAAGCCAATGGCACTCAGCCCCTGAGCAAAGACGCCGGCGGCCACCAGCAGCATCACCACACCGGCAAACGCGTCAGCCATGCCGCGATACGCCGCTTCCAGGCCATTGAACACATTTTTAGTGTTAAAGCCGCGGCAGAATTCCAGAACCGCCGCCAGCAGCATGCAGAGCACAAGAATGGTGATGATGTGCAGCTCCGGGCCCCATTTGCCGTCGAAAATCAGTACGCCGATTATCGGCGTAAACGGCAGAATGGCGTAGAAAGCGGGGGCGGTCGTGGTTATCTCGTTTACATCGAGCATTTCATGGGCGACGTTTTCTTTTTTATCCAGGTAGCGCTGCCAGAAAAAGTGAGCGATCGCCATGCTGATAATGGCCACAATAGAAATGGGCAGCGTGGTTTTAAAGGCAAAGTCAATCAGCGGCATTTCGGCGGCTTTGGCGGCCAGCACGACATCCCCGGAAGTGGGGGAGAGAATAATCGCCGCCGGAGAAGCGCAGATAGCGGCGGCAGCGCCGCGGCTGATGCCCACGTTGACCATCACCGGGAACAGTGTCGCCATCAGCAGTACTCCCAGACCGGTAGCGGAGGAGACGGCCAGCGACATCAGGCAGGCAACGAAATAAGCGGCGATCATCAGTAGATAGGGGGAGTTAATGAAGCGCAGCGGTTTTGACGCCAGCTTCACCACCATGTCATTGGCGCCGATGTGCGTCATATAAGTCGCGAAACCGCAGAGCATCATGATCATCATGCCGAGGTCGCCGCCGCGGCTCATCAGCAGTATCTTAATATATTCAACGATATCGGTTGCTGAATAACCGGTGCTCTTTGCGTCGCCTGGTAAAACCTTATGCCCCATCAGCGCGCTGGCGATGAGTAATACTAAGCCACCGACGAACAGCACGCCGGTGGCGGAATAGCCTTTAATGATATAGCGGGCGACGCCCACAATGACCACAATCCCAATCAGGATCTCTACTAGCGTAAGCATTCTTTTACCCCTAAACCATTAACCCAAAGAATCTACTAATAAATGAAGCGAAGAAAAAATTTAGTGAGGGAATGTGCCTAAAAAACGGGCAAAACTCGCTGACGCAAATCAATAAATCGATGAGAATCCCTGTCAGGCAGTAACATGCCCGCCTGGTCAAAGCCTGGACGCGAGAGATTTTCAGATTTTTTGCACCGGATAAATCAAGAGTTTGCCTAATACCGTTAAGGTAGTATTAAGATTATCTTTGTTATCTTACTCCGCTTTAAAAATGATACTGGTAAGAGAAAAGTGTAATGCGACGTCGATTTATAGGGTTGTTTCTGGGATGCCTGGGCCTGCTGCTATCATCCACCTCCGCTAATGCTTCGTTTAGTTCGACGCTTCGCGACGGCTACAATACGCTGAGCGATAACGTCGCGCAGACCTGGAATGAGCCTGAGCACTATGATCTTTATATCCCCGCGGTGACCTGGCACGCCCGTTTCGCCTATGACAAAGAGAAAACGGACCGCTACAACGAACGTCCCTGGGGCGCCGGCTTCGGCGTCTCGCGCTGGGATGATAAAGGGAACTGGCATGGCATCTATTTGATGGCCTTTAAAGACTCTTATAATAAGTGGGAGCCTATCGGCGGCTATGGCTGGGAGAAAACCTGGCGTCCCTTAGCAGACGATAATTTCCATCTGGGTTTAGGCTATACGCTTGGCGTGACGGCGCGCGATAACTGGAACTACATCCCGATTCCGGTCGTGCTGCCTCTGGCTTCTATCGGTTACGGCCCGGCCACGTTCCAGATGACCTATATCCCGGGCACCTATAACAACGGAAACGTTTACTTTGCCTGGGCGCGCATTCAGTTTTGATGCGATTTTTTATAGCAATAAAAGAGATAAGCGGACTGTCTTGTTGAAAAACAATGACTAACGTGATCCCGGTGCAAAAAGATAGAGACTTTTATCACTTTTTAGCAAAGTTGCGCTGGACAAAAGGTACCACAATTGGTGTACTGATACCCGACACAGTATTAGTGTCGATTTTTTCATATAAAGGTAATTTTGATGTCTAAGATTAAAGGTAACGTTAAGTGGTTTAATGAGTCCAAAGGATTCGGTTTCATTACTCCGGAAGATGGCAGCAAAGATGTATTCGTACATTTCTCTGCAATCCAGTCCAACGGTTTCAAAACTCTGGCTGAAGGTCAGCGCGTAGAGTTCGAAATCACTAACGGTGCCAAAGGCCCTTCTGCTGCAAACGTAATGCCTATCTAAGCAACGCGTCAGTAGAATATAAAAACCCGCTCATGGCGGGTTTTTTTTTGCCTGCGGTCAGGGGCTAGCGGCTGGCCGCATGTGAAAACAGCCAGAACGCGGTGGCCGTCATGGCAAATGAGCCTAACAAGTTGACCAGTACGTTGAGTAACGCCCAGCTAAAGCGCCCCTGCTGGAGTAGAAACACCACTTCGGCGGAAAACGTGGAGAAGGTGGTCAGCCCGCCGCAAAAGCCGGTGGTGATAAGCAGCTTCCACATCGGATCGATATCCGTCAGGCGGTTAAACCATGCCAGCCCTGCGCCGATAATAAAAGCGCCCAGCAGGTTAGCGGTGAGCGTACCAATGGGGATAGCATGATGCATAGGGTTAAACTTCATACCCAGCCACCAGCGCAAAACGCTGCCGGTGCCGCCGCCAAGAAACACAGCCAAAAGGAGTTGCAACACGGTCATTCCCTGTTTATTGATCGAGACTAAACTTCGAGTGTAGCGCGCGAAAGACCTCACTGGCTATGACTAACCTGACGGGAGAGAAAAGATGCTTGTTGCTGCCGGACAATTTGCCGTAACGCCGGACTGGACGGAAAACGCGCAGACCTGCGTGAGCATGATGCGTCAGGCCGCGGAGCGGGGGGCTGCGCTTCTGGTTCTCCCGGAAGCGCTGCTGGCGCGAGACGATAGCGATGCGGACTTATCGGTTAAATCCGCCCAGCGCCTTGATGGCGGCTTTCTACGGCTCTTGCTGGCAGAGAGCGAAAACAGCGCGTTGACGACGGTGCTGACCCTGCATATTCCTTCCGGCGAAGGACGGGCAGCGAATACGCTGGTGGCGCTACGTCAGGGCAAGATTATTGCGCAATATCAGAAACTGCATCTGTATGATGCTTTCAATATTCAGGAGTCCCGGCTGGTCGATGCCGGGCGGCAGATTCCGCTGCTTATCGAGGTGGATGGGATGCGCGTCGGGCTGATGACCTGCTACGATTTACGTTTCCCTGAGCTGGCGCTGTCGTTAGCGCTCAGCGGTGCGCAGCTCATCGTGTTGCCCGCCGCGTGGGTAAAAGGGCCGCTGAAGGAGCACCACTGGGCGACGCTATTGGCGGCGCGGGCCCTGGATACTACCTGTTATATTGTCGCCGCCGGGGAGTGCGGGACGCGTAATATCGGCCAGAGTCGTATTGTCGATCCCTTAGGAACAACGCTTGCCGGGGCAGGAGAGCGGCCGCAGTTGATTTTTGCCGAACTTTCAGCTGATTATATTCAGCAGGTACGCGAGCGTCTGCCGGTGTTGCAGAATCGCCGCTTTGCGCCACCGCAATTATTATGACGTTTTTTTAAACAAGGCTTGATTCACCTTGTTACAGATTGCTATTGTGTCCGCGCGTCAAATAGCCGTTAATTGTATGCGTGTATGATGGCGTATTCGCAGCTTGTATTAGAGAAGAAGGTTAGCTATGGGTGAGATTAGTATTACCAAACTGCTGGTAGTCGCAGCGCTGATTATCCTGGTGTTTGGTACCAAAAAGTTACGCACGCTGGGTGGAGACCTGGGCTCAGCTATCAAAGGCTTTAAAAAAGCCATGAACGATGACGATGACAGTGCGAAAAAGACCAGTGCTGAAGAAGCGCCGGCACAGAAGCTCTCTCATAAAGAGTAATTCGCGACGAGTTTCCTGAACGAGGGGGCTCGCTACCGACGGGGATAAACCGCGTCGGCAAAGAGGCTGCAGCGATAGCGCTGCGGCCTCTTTTTGTTATTGGCACTGGGTTTTGACGAAAAAGATGCAACCAACTGTTACCGGGGTGGGATTTTTAGCGGGTAACGAAACGCATCGGCAGAACGGACCGCTGCGCTAAAAATATCACGCCGCGGTCGAGGCAGAGATTACTTCACTTCCATGCCTTTGGCCTGTAGATCGGCATGATAGGAGGAACGAACGAACGGCCCGCAGGCAGCATGGGTAAAGCCCATGGCCATCGCTTCGGCTTTCATCTCTTCGAACTCATCCGGGCTGACGTAGCGCTGTACCGGCAGGTGGTGGCGGCTCGGCTGTAAATACTGGCCTAACGTCAGCATGGTGACGCCGTGGCGGCGCAGATCGCGCATCACTTCTACGATTTCAGCATTGGTTTCGCCTAACCCCACCATCAGGCCCGATTTCGTCGGGATCTCCGGGTGGGCTTCTTTAAAACGTTCCAGCAGCTTCAGGGACCAGTTGTAGTCGGCCCCCGGGCGGACCTGGCGATACAGGCGCGGCACGTTTTCCAGGTTATGGTTAAACACGTCCGGCGGCGTCGCCTGAAGGATTTCCAGCGCACGATCCATACGGCCGCGGAAGTCCGGCACCAGGGTTTCAATTTTAATCGTCGGGCTTTTTTCGCGAATCGCGCTGATGCAGTCGGCAAAGTGCTGAGCGCCGCCATCGCGCAGATCGTCGCGATCCACGGAAGTCACCACCACATAGCGCAGCGCCATATCGGCGATGGTTTGCGCCAGCTTTTGCGGTTCATTGGCGTCCGGCGTCACCGGGCGACCGTGGGCAACATCGCAGAACGGGCAACGACGGGTACAGATGGCGCCCAGGATCATAAAGGTTGCCGTTCCGTGGTTAAAACATTCCGCGAGGTTAGGGCAAGAGGCTTCTTCGCACACGGAGTGCAGGCCGTTCTTACGCATCGCTGCCTTGATCCCCTGGATACGGGACGAGTCAGCCGGAAGTTTGATTTTCATCCATTCCGGTTTTCTGAGCAGAGCTTCACGCTCAGTTGCCACGTTTTTCACCGGGATAAGGGCCATTTTATCGGCATCGCGGTATTTTACACCGCGTTCCATCACAATGGGTTTACTCATAGCGTGCGTGTTCCAGTTGCGAGTGACGAAGGAAAGCGAATCAATTCAAGTAAATGTTGCATTTATCAACTATTTTTGAATTAAACGCAGGCAGTATATCATTGATACGGGGCATAAAGCAGCCTGCTGGCCGGGCAAATTGTAAAATAGTTGTTGTTTTATGCTTTTCCCTCTCGTGCCTTATCGGCTAAAAAGCCTGACGAATCGTCTCTACGATCTCTTTCAGCAAGGGCTCCTGCGCGCTGAGCTTGTTATAGTGCAGCGCAATATCAATTTTTTCTTCCCGCAGCGGCGGGAAATCGAGCATTTTTAAGGGCCAAATCTTCTCGACCAGGGAAAACATTCCGGAAGTGATTAGCCCCAGCATATCGCTGTCGTTGACCAGGGCTGCTTGAGTTAACAGATTATAGCTACTGAAACCATAGCGGCGTTCGCCGAGATGCTCCTGCAGGTGACGCAGGATGGTCGTATAGCGCTGTCCTTCGGGCTGCAGGAGAGCGAATTCATATTGGCCCAGGTTTGCTGAGTTTGCGGGGAGCGCGAGGGCCGGATGCCCTGCCCGGCAGAAGATATGTACGCTATCCTGAAATAGCACATGGTGCGCAATCGCCTGCCCGCTGTGGGGGAAGCTGTCGACCAGCAGGTCAACCTGACGCTGGTTTAACTGGCTGGCCGCGTCGGTAATGGCGACGTTGTGCAGCAAAATCTGGGGAAAGACGCTCCGCAGCTTTTTGGTGATAACAGGCATGATCAACGCGCCGATAGCCGGAGAGGTGGCAACGGTTATCACCCGTTCCCGCTGCGTATTGCCGGTTAAATCCAGGGCGTTGAGAAACGCCTCCATCCCCTCACTGATATGCTTATGCAGATGCGTGGCGTAGGCCGTTGGCGTCACGCCCTGGCCCTTGCGAATAAAGAGCGGGTCAGGGAAGAGGGCACGCAGTTTGTTCAGGGACTGACTAATCGCCGACGGCGTGATATTCAGTATTTTTGCCGCGTTGACGATACCGTTATGGACGTAAACAGCTTCAAAAATAGTGAGTAAATTGAGGTCTATGTTGCGCAAAATGCGAAACATCTGCCGATCGTAGCGATCGTCAACTCGTTCGGTTGGTACGCTCTGAGCGTTATTTTCTTCCACTCTGTATTTCCGCTAGTGATGATTAGCACCATTATAGCGGCCACAATTATTTTATTAGTGATAATTGATTGCAAAAATAAAGGCTTAATCGCGCCTGAGGGATAAATGTGACGTCCCGCGGTAGCGGGACGTGATGGCTAGCGGCCTTGAAGATATTCCGCGGGTGGATCGTTGAGCAACGCCAGCAGATTGGCGGCCAGGCGTGGGGACACGGTCTCCGTACGGGCATCGGGCAGCCACTGGCGCATCTGGGTCATCTCCATTCCGGCATAACCGCAGGGGTTAATCCTCAGGAACGGTGACAGATCCATGTTGATATTCAGCGCCAGGCCGTGGAATGAGCAGCCTTTGCGGATGCGCAAACCCAGGGAGCAGATTTTTCGATCGCCCACGTAGACGCCGGGGGCGTCTGCTCGCGGGTGCGATTCAATACCGTACTCCGCCAGGGTATTCACAACGGTTTGCTCTAACAGCGTGACCAGCTCACGTACGCCCAGCTTGCGCCGTTTCAGGTTCAGCAGAACGTACATCACCTGCTGTCCGGGACCATGATAGGTGACCTGTCCGCCGCGATCGCTCTGAATAACCGGGATCTCGCCGGGAACCAGAACATGTTCGGCCTTTCCGGCCTGACCCTGTGTGAACACCGGGTAATGCTCTACCAGCCAGATTTCATCCAGCGTGGCATCGTCGCGGGTGTCGGTAAATTCATGCATTGCCTGCGAGACAGGTTCGTAAGGTTGCAGGCCGAGCTGGCGGATGAGGATTTTATTGTGCTGCAAAACAACGTCTCCGCAGAGAGAGAATGATTTGAGTGGGGAAGTATATCACAGCGAGAAAGCGAGAATGACCCGGCGTGGAGGCCGGGTCAGGGGAAGAGATTTACAGCACCATTCGTACGATTTCAATATTGCCCAGCTCTTCGTAGAGGGTTTCTACCTGCTCAATATGGGTTGCATTGATGGTGATAGAGACTGAGTGGTAGTTGCCTTTGCTGCTGGGTTTTACCGTCGGAGAGTAATCACCTGGTGCATGGCGCTGTACCACTTCAACCACCTGGTCAACCAGCTCCGGCAACGCCTGTCCCATTACTTTGTAAGTAAATGGAGTAGGGAATTCAAGCAGTTCGTTAAGTTTGGTTTTCATGTCAGCTCCGGTGTTACAACAAAAAATAATAACTCCCACGACGTGTGGGAGTTATCAGGATAACTAGTATATGGGGATCTAAATCACACTTTCAAGTGGTCGATTTTTAACCAAACCAGTGATGGAACATTAATTTAATGTAATCAATGATTTTACCGAAGAAATTGCCTTCCGGGATTTCCTGCAGTACGACCAGCGGGCGCTGATCGATCGTTTTGCCATCCAGCTGGAAGTTAATGGTGCCTACCACCTGATTTTTCTGCAGCGGCGCGTGCAGCTCAGCGTTATTCAGCACGTAGCTGGCCTTCAGATCTTTCATGCGACCGCGCGGGATAGTCAGATAAACGTCTTTATCCACGCCGAGCGAGGCGCGATCGGTATCGCCAAACCAGGCAGGCTCAGAAGCGAACTCTTTACCGGCTTTAATCGGATTAACGGTTTCAAAGAAGCGGAAGCCCCAGGTCAGCAGCTTTTTGCTTTCAGACTCGCGGCCTTTGTAGGTGCGGCCGCCCATCACGGCGGAGATCAGGCGCATCTGGCCTTCGGTTGCCGAGGCCACGAGGTTATAGCCCGCTTTGTCAGTATGGCCGGTTTTAATCCCGTCGACGTTCAGGCTGTTATCCCACAGCAGCCCGTTGCGGTTGAGCTGACGAATACCGTTGAAGGTAAACTCTTTTTCTTTATAGATGGTGTATTCATTCGGGACATCGCGGATCAGCGCCTGGCCGATAAGCGCCATGTCGCGCGCGGAGCTGAACTGACCATCGGCATCCAGGCCGTGTACGGTCTGGAAGTGGGTGTTTTTCAGACCAAGGGCGTTAACGTAGTTGTTCATCAGGCTGACGAAGGCATCCTGGCTGCCGGCGACGTAGTCGGCCATCGCCACGCAGGCGTCGTTGCCGGACTGCAGGTTGATGCCGCGGATCAGCTGCGAAACCGGCACTTGCATACCCGGTTTAAGGAACATCAGCGAGGAGCCTTTGAAGACCGGGTTGCCGGTCGCCCACGCGTCGTTACCCACGGTGACCAGATCGGACTCTTTAAACTTGCCCGCTTTCATGGCCTGACCAATCACATAGCTGGTCATCATTTTGGTCAGGCTCGCCGGATCGCGGCGGGAGTCGGCGTTGTTTTCTGCCAGGACTTTGCCTGAGTTGTAATCGATAAGAATCCAGGATTCGGCGTCAATCTGCGGGGCGCCTGGGATCATCGTTTTGATATTCAGGTCATCGGCGCGGGCAGCGGAGGACAGCGCTGCCACGGAGAGCGCCGTAACGAGTAAGCGAGCGGTAAAAGAGGTCTTCATGGTCTGAACAACGGCATCCGTGATGGAGTTAAAAAAAGTGCCTTACTATAACAAACGCACTACGAACCAGCATCCGACATTGCGCACGACTTTGTTAATGACTTTGTCATGCGCAACGAGCAGGGGAGGCGGGTGCGATGCCTTTAGTTGGCGCGAGTAATAAATGACTGCAGCTGAGCTTCGCTTTGCAGACGCTGTTGAATCGTGCTGGCCTGCGCTTTGCTGCTGAATGGGCCGAGCTGAATACGCCATACCGCGCCGTTTTGCGTGACGCGGCCCGGGACGGAAAATTGCTGACTCAGACGCTGCTGGTACTGCTGCGCGCGAGCCTGGTCGCTGACGGCGCCGACCTGTACGACGAAATCGCCGCTGGCGCTGGCCGCTGCGGCAGGCGCTACGGCAGCGGTGGCGGCCACGGCGGGCGCAACGCTGCCTTGTACTGAGCCCGGGGCGGTCACCGGCGCGCTTTGAACGACAGGCTCGCTGCCTTCCAGCACGCCGTTATTCAGCGGCGTCGGGGCGCCGAGGAAACCGCCGCTGTTGACCGGCGCGCCGGTGGCGTCTTCCGGCTTCAGCGTTGAATTACTGATGGCGTGCACGTCAGTTTGCGCGGGTTGACTCATTGCCGCGCCGCTGTCGCCGTCAAGATTCGGGCGGGCGGGCAGCGCGTAGGTCTGTTTGGCTACGGTGGTACAGGCCATACCCGGACCGGAAAGCGAGCCGTCCGGTGCGACGACGATCGGGTCGATGCGCACTTTGGTATTGTTCGAGGTATTCAGACGATCGGCTGAGGCGCGGGACAGTGAAATCACGCGATCGTTACCGTAAGGCCCGCGATCGTTGATGCGCACGACGATCATGCGGCCGTTCGCCAGGTTGGTGATCCGCGCGTAGCTTGGGATCGGCAGCGTAGGATGGGCCGCGGTAAGCTGCGTGGGATCGAACGCTTCTCCCGATGCGGTCAGATTGCTGTTAGGCTCGGCGTCGTAGATGGCTGCGAAGCCTGCCTGGGTGAAGTTAGACGGATCCTGGACGATTTTGTAGCTTTTGCCGTCGCGTTCATAATCCTGATTCGCCGTGGCGTTAGGCGTTTCGTACTGCGGGTCGGCGCCGCTAATCTCCACCGTTGGGCCATTGCAAACGGCCGGCTGTGGAGTGCTGACCGTTTTCTGTTGAACGTCTTCACTCGAACATGCCGCCAGCAGCCCTGCTGCTATGCAGATCCCCAGCCATTGCTTACGCATCGCGAACCCCTTACACGCTTTTCGACAACATTTTTCTGTGAGTATGGATCGACATGACGATACCAAACCCGGCCATCAATACGATTAGGGCAGAGCCCCCGTAGCTGACCAGCGGCAAAGGTACCCCCACCACCGGTAAAATACCACTTACCATACCAATATTTACGAAGACATAAACGAATAAAATCAACATTAAACCACCGGCCATCACCCGGCCAAAGGTGGTTTGCGCCTGGGCGGCAATCCACAACCCGCGCATAATCAGCAGAATATAGAGCGCCAGCAGAATCAGCACGCCTATCAGCCCCAGCTCTTCCGCCAGGACGGCAAAGATAAAGTCGGTATGGCGCTCAGGCAGAAACTCCAGCTGCGACTGGGTTCCGTGCAGCCAGCCTTTTCCGCGCAATCCGCCGGAGCCGATGGCGATTTTTGACTGAATAATGTGGTAACCCGCGCCGAGCGGATCGGTTTCCGGGTCGAGCAGCATCATTACGCGCTGGCGCTGATAATCATGCATCAGGAAGAACCAGAGGATGGGAATAAAGGCGGCGACCAGCACCACGGCAATACCAATCAGACGCCAGCTCAGGCCAGACAGAAATAGGACAAACAGACCGGACAGGGCGACCAGAATCGAGGTCCCGAGGTCAGGCTGCGCGGCGACCAGCAGCGTAGGCAGGAAAATCAGCACCAGCGCGATAGCGGTATTTTTCAGCGATGGCGGGCAAACGTCGCGGTTGATAAAGCGCGCCACCATCAGCGGTACGGCTATTTTGGCGATTTCCGACGGCTGGAAACGGACGATGCCGAGATCCAGCCAGCGCTGCGCCCCTTTGGAGATGGCGCCGAAGGCGTCAACCGCCACAAGCAGGATAATACAGAAGATATAGAGATAGGGCGCCCAGCCTTCATAGACTCGCGGCGGGATTTGCGCCATGACGATCATGATAACAATCCCCATGGCGATCTGGCCGATTTTGCGCTCCATCATGCCCATGTCCTGACCGCTGGCGCTCCAGATCACCAGCGCGCTGTAGGTCAGCAGCGCCAGCAGGATAAGCAGCATGGTGGGGTCGAGGTGGATTTTATCCCATAGCGATTTTTTATTCGGATTATCAGTCATTATTGATCCTCCCCAGCCGTTACCGCCGGGTTTTCACTCGGCAGATTGGTGTTGTTATCACCCAGCATTATATGATCGAGAATCTGACGCATAATGGTACCGACTGCCGGACCTGCGCCGCCGTTCTCAAGAATAATCGCCACGGCAACCTGGGGGTTGTTGTAAGGGGCAAACGCCGTCATCAGTTTATGGTCACGCAGGCGTTCAGCGATTCTGTGCGCGTTATAGGTTTCATTGGCTTTCAGGCCGAAGACCTGAGCGGTACCCGATTTGGCCGCAATTTTATACGGCGCGCTGGCGAAGTATTTATGCGCGGTACCGTTGCCGCGGTTGGCTACGCCAAACATCCCGTCTTTGGCGATTTCCCAAAAACCGGAGTGAATATCGCCGACCGGCGGTTCATGCGGCTGAACCCACGGCACCGGTTTGCCGTCCTCCACCGTGCTCTGCAGCAGGTGCGGTACTTTAACCACGCCGTCGTTAATCAGGATCATCAGCGCCTTGTTCATCTGGATAGGCGTCGCCGTCCAGTAGCCCTGTCCGATGCCGACCGGGATAGTATCGCCCTGGTACCACGGTTTCTTGAAGCGCTTGAGCTTCCATTCGCGGGTCGGCATATTGCCGGAGCGCTCTTCCGCCAGGTCAACGCCGGTATAGTGGCCATAGCCGAATTTGCCCATCCACTCCGACAGGCGATCGATGCCCATGTCGTAGGCGACCTGGTAGAAGTAGGTGTCGGCCGACTCCTCCAGCGCTTTGGTGACGTTCAGATGGCCGTGGCCCCACTTTTTCCAGTCGCGGTAGCGTTTATCCGAGCCGGGAAGCTGCCACCAGCCGGGGTCAAACAGGCTGGTGTTGCGGGTAATAACCCCGGCGCTGAGCGCCGAGACGGCCACGTATGGCTTAACCGTCGACGCCGGTGGGTAAACGCCCTGAGTCGCGCGGTTAACCAGCGGCGTATTGGGATCGTTGAGGAGTCCGGAGTAGTCTTTGCTGGAAATACCGTCAACGAACAGGTTGGGATCGTAGCTTGGCGTCGAGACCAGCGCGAGGATTGCGCCAGTGCGCGGGTCGGTGACTACGACCGCCGCGCGGCTGCCGGCCAGCAGCGTTTCAATGTACTGCTGTAGCTTCAGGTCGAGCGTTAAATAGATATCGCGCCCGGCCTGCGGCGGGACCTCTTTCAGCTGGCGAATCACGCGGCCGCGGTTGTTCACTTCAACCTCTTCATAGCCGGTTTGCCCGTGCAGGACATCTTCGTAATAGCGCTCGATGCCCAGCTTGCCGATATCGTGCGTGGAGGCGTAGTTAGCCAGCTTCCCCTCTTTATCCAGGCGATCGACGTCTTTATCGTTAATTTTAGAGACGTAGCCGATAACGTGGGTCAGGGCGGAGTTATAGGGATAGTAGCGGCGCTTATAGCCTTTGACTTCCACGCCGGGAAAACGGTACTGGTTCACTGCGAAACGGGCGACCTGCACTTCGCTGAGGTTAACTTTCACCGGAATAGAGGTAAAGCGGTGCGAGCGGGCGCGCTCTTTTTTAAAGTTCGCCACATCGTCATCGGTGAGGTCGATAACATCGCGCAGCGCATCCAGCGTTTGCTGAACGTTGTCGACCTTCTCCGGCATCATCTCCAGCTGGTAAATCGTACGGTTGAGCGCCAGCGGCGTGCCGTTGCGATCGTAGATAATGCCGCGGCTCGGCGGAATCGGGACCAGCTTGATGCGGTTTTCGTTTGAACGCGTTTGATAGTCGGTGTAACGCACAATTTGCACGTTATAAAGGTTGGCGATCAGTACGCCGGTAAGCAGCAAAATCCCCAAAAAAGCGACCAGCGCCCGGCGCACGAACAGCGAGGATTCAGCCGTATAGTCGCGGAAAGAATTCTGTAATTTCATTCGCTGCTTAGTCTACCCTGGTCATCATTACTCACGGTGGTAAGGGTGGTTGGTGGTAATGCTCCACGCCCGATACAGACTCTCGGCCACCAGTACGCGGACCAGCGGGTGAGGTAGGGTGAGCGTTGAGAGCGACCAACTTTGTTCCGCCGCCGCTTTGCAGGCGGGTGAAAGGCCTTCCGGGCCGCCGATAAGCAGGCTAACGTCGCGGCCATCCTGTTTCCAGCGTTCCAGTTCGCGCGCCAGCTGCGGCGTATCCCAAGGTTTCCCCGGAATATCCAGGGTGACGATGCGGTTTTTGCCTGCAGCCGCCAGCATCATTTCACCTTCTTTTTCGAGAATGCGCTTGATGTCGGCGTTTTTGCCGCGTTTACCGGCGGGAATTTCCACCAGTTCGAACGGCATATCCTTTGGAAAACGGCGCAGATATTCGCTAAAGCCGGTCTGAACCCAGTCCGGCATTTTGGTGCCAACGGCTACCAGGTGCAGCTTCACGCGCTAACTCCAGAGTTTTTCCAGCTCGTACAGACGACGGCTCTCTTCCTGCATAACGTGAACCATAACGTCGCCGAGATCGACCACGATCCAGTCCGCGGCGGCTTCGCCTTCAACGCCCAGCGGCAGCATCCCGGCGGCGCGAGACTCCTGCACAACGTGGTCGGCAATGGACATAACATGGCGCGTGGAAGTGCCTGTGCAGATAACCATGCAATCTGTAATGCTGGATTTGCCATGAACGTCAATGGCTACGATGTCCTGACCTTTCAGGTCATCAATTTTGTCGATAACAAAATCCTGGAGTGCTTTACCCTGCAAGAGTTCCCCCTGGGTGTGTGAAGAGTGATAACAATAAACAGCCTGACAGTATACCCGAACTGTTGGCAAAGTCGGGATAAATGTCGATAAACGGGCGGTGAAGGCGGCTATCATCCCATCCATCGCCGATGATTGCATCGCCATTTTTGTAAAACAATTTCTGCAAAGTTCAAATGGCGGATGCAGCCTGGCTGCGGAGAATAACAGCCTGCTTTGCACTGTCAATGGTCTGCGCGCAATTCTTCTTCCGCCAGCCAAACGGCCCGGCTATTTAGTACGCGCAGCGTGGTGAAATCAGGCTGGAGATCGACAAGGCTCCACGCGCCATGCTCGATGGGGAAGTGCCACATCGCCGAATCCGGCATGTTCAGAAGTTGCGCGACTAAGAGGCTAAGCACGCCCTGATGACCGACGATAAGCAGATGGTCAAGTTCCCGAAACTGAGAGAGGGTGACGGTAAAACCGCGGACGCGTTCGGCAAACGCCTGGAAGCCCTCCCCGTTGGTGGGCGCCGCGTGCTGCCAGTCGGCGCACCATGCGGCGTAGTTTTCGGCATCTTCCTGCTGTAAATCGCGGTGGTGGCGCATTTCCCAGTCGCCGAAGAACATTTCATTGAGCGCGGCGAAGGACTGGCGGGGGACGTCACGGTCGCCCAGCAGGAGGCTGGCCGTGCGCTGGGTTCGCTCAAGCTCACTGCAAAACGCGCGCTGAAACGGGACGGCCCGCAGCCGCTTTCCCAGCGTTTGCGCTTGTTTGATTCCGCGCTCGGTTAACGCAGTGGGCGCATGCCCGCTATAGAGGCCCGCGACGTTGGCCTCGGTTTCGCCATGACGAACTAACCATAACTTCATGATGACCCTCTCGAAAGGAGTCTATGAGACTGTCCTTGTGGCAAGGCTAGCAGTAGAGCTTCTGCTCATGGATATAGTCGAGTACGGTTTCCGGCAGCATGTCCGCGCAGGATTCGCCGGATTCAAGACGCTGGCGAATCAGGGTGGCTGAGATATCAAACCACGGCGTTTCGGCCAGGTAGATAACGCCCGCCGGGCTGCTATGCATCCGCTCGACGTCATGAGTGAGATGTTTGTCCAGCCACTGCTGATCCTGCTCGCACGCCATGGTCAGCGGATAGCCCGGGCGCCGGCAAACGATCAGATGCACGTTATCAAGAATGCTTTCATAGTCGTGCCAGGTGGTAAAGGTGAGCAGCGAATCCTGGCCAATAATAAACGCCAGCGACCGTTTTGGCCCTTGCTCCTGGCGCCACTCGCGCAGGGTTTGCGCGGAGTATGACGGCGTGTCGCGCTTGAGTTCGCGATCGTCGAGGATAAACAGCGGCTTATCCGCGATGGCCAGCTCCAGCATATGCCTGCGTTGGTCGCTGGTGGCTTCGGGCTGCGGGCGGTGCGGCGGCACGTTGTTGGGCACGATGGTGACTTGATTAAGGCCAATCTGGTTGGCCAGAATTTCCACCGGTTTAAGGTGACCATAATGCACCGGATCGAAGGTGCCGCCGTACATTGCCAGTAACTGAGTCATATCAACCATCAATAAAAACGTCTGCCAGCGCTTTATGGCAGAGCAATAAAGAGAGACTTTCCAGCTCGGGCCATACGGAGTGCCCGTAATCCTGCTTGAAGGTGAGTTCGGCACGGGTCAGCAACGTGACGGCCTGGCGCAGCTGGTCGGCGCTGAGGCGGGCCAGCGCATCGCTCACAAGCTGGCGGCGGTTCTGCCACACGCGATGTTTGTCAAACAGCGAACGCAGCGGCGTATGGGTCGACTGCCGCTTCAGGTTGACCAGCAGCAGCAGCTCGCGCTGTAGGGTGCGCAGCAGGATGGCGGGCTCGCTGCCTTCCAGACGCAGCTGTTGCAGAACGTGGAGTACGCGCTTACTTTTCCCGGCCAGCAGCGCATCAACCCAGTGATAGGGGGTGAAATGCGCGGCATCATTCACCGCCTGTTCAACCCGCGGCAGCGTCAGTTTACCGTCAGGCCACAGCAGCGACAGACGCTCCAGAGCCTGCGCCAGCGCCAGCAAATTACCTTCATAGCAGTAGCACAGCAGCTGACTGGCCGCGTCATCAAGCTGCAGATTATTCTGCTTTGCGCGCGCGGCGAGCCAGCGCGGCAGCTGGGCATATTCCGGCGTCTGGCAGCTTACCTGCACCGCCCGGCTGGTCAGCGCCGTCATCCATGCGGCGTTCTCCTGCGCTTTCGTCAGCTTATTACCGCGAACGATGAGCAATAAATCGTCATGCAGCATGCCGACAAGCGTCGCGAGCTGTTCGTTAATTGCCGCATTAGGGCCATTATCGGGCAGGATGAGCAGCAGCGTCTGGCGGCTGGAAAACAGGCTCATGGCCTGACTTAACGAGAAGAGGGCAGGCCAGTCGGTACTGGCATCAACGGTGGCGGTGTGATGTTCGATAAAGCCCTGGGCGGCCGCGGCTTCGCGGATGGCGTCCTGGCTTTCCTGCAACAGCAGCGGATCGTTGCCAAGCAGCAGATAGGCCGCGCGCAGCCCTTCAGTGAGCTGCGCGCGGAGCTGTTCCGGGTACAACCGAATCATCAGTTACCCAGCGTGGTGGAGACGCGATTGCCGGAGGTTGAAGCGGCTGGGGTCGTCGTGACCGGCTTCTCATCCTCTTTGGTGGCTTCGACATCCGCAACGTGTACGCTCGGCAGCTTACGGATCAGCTGCTCCGCGGCTTTGTCGTACATTTCCTGAACGATCATGTCCTGCTCGGCATCTTTCGCTAACGCCGCCTGCGGGTTATCGAAGAACGAGCGGTAGACTTTGGTCGTGATGGGATAGATATCATGGCCTGGGATCAGGACGCTGGCATTTACCGTCATCACCATCTGATATTCCGCAGTACGGCCGTCCTGGAAAATAGATGCTGTATCTTTCTGAATGGACGATGTCTCCAGACGCAGGGAAGGAATATCCTTGCGCAGGGTACTGCTATCGACCAGTTCAACGCCGTTCAGACGCAGCTGATTACGGACAGCACGACTTAATGGTCCATTGGGATCGCCCGACTGGAAGATCATGGTTTTCATTGCGGTCGGAACCTGCGTAGTGCTACGCAGGTGCCAGCCGCAACCGGCGGTGATTAACACCGCCAAAGATAACAACAATGTTGCCAGATATCGCACGCTTCCTCCTGCGCTTAGCCAACGACCAGATTGAGCAGTTTACCCGGAACGTAGATCACTTTACGTACGGTCACACCGTCGAGATATTTCGCGACCAGATGCTCCTGACCCGCGCGCTCACGAACCTGCTCTTCAGTTGCATCCACCGCAACGGTAATTTTACCACGAACTTTACCATTTACCTGGACCACGACCAGAGTCGTGTCTTCAACCATTGCGCTTTCATCAGCGACCGGCCACGGCGTGTTGTCAATATCGCCTTCGCCGCCCAGCTCCTGCCACAGGGTAAAGCTGGCGTGCGGGGTGAACGGGTTGAGCATGCGAACCACGGCCAGCAGGGCCTCACGCATCAGCGCGCGATCCTGATCGTTTTCCTGTGGCGCTTTCGCCAGCTTGTTCATCAGCTCCATAATCGCCGCAATCGCGGTGTTGAAGGTCTGACGACGGCCGATGTCATCGGTCACTTTCGCGATGGTTTTGTGCACGTCGCGACGCAGCGCTTTTTGATCTTCGCTGAGGCTGGCAACGTCCAGCGCAGGGGCTTCACCCAGGGTGGTGTGTTCGTAAACCAGTTTCCAGACGCGTTTCAGGAAGCGGTTCGCACCTTCCACGCCGGATTCCTGCCACTCCAGCGTCATGTCGGCCGGAGAAGCGAACATCATAAACAGGCGCACGGTGTCCGCGCCGTAGCGTTCCACCATCTCCTGCGGGTCGATGCCGTTGTTTTTCGACTTGGACATCTTGCTCATGCCGGTATAGACCAGCTCGCGACCCTGCGGATCGAAGGCTTTAACGATACGCCCTTTCTCGTCGCGCTCGGTGGTCGCCTCTTTCGGAGAGACCCAGTTACGCTCGCCGTTTTCGCCAACATAGTAGAAGGCATCTGCCAGCACCATGCCCTGGCAAAGCAGCTGTTTAGCCGGTTCGTCAGAGTTTACCATGCCCGCGTCGCGCATCAGCTTGTGGAAGAAGCGGAAATAGAGCAGGTGCATAATGGCGTGTTCGATACCACCGATATAGATATCGACCGGCAGCCAGTAGTTGGCCGCTTCGGGGTCGAGCATACCCTGGTCGTACTGCGGGCAGGTGTAGCGCGCGTAGTACCAGGAAGACTCCATAAAGGTGTCAAACGTATCGGTTTCGCGCAGCGCCGGCTGGCCGTTAACGGTGGTTTTCGCCCACTCAGGATCGGCTTTGATTGGGCTGGTGATGCCGTCCATCACGACGTCTTCCGGCAGAATAACCGGCAGCTGATCTTCCGGCGTCGGCATCACGGTACCGTCTTCAAGGGTCACCATTGGGATCGGCGCACCCCAGTAGCGCTGACGGGAAACGCCCCAGTCGCGCAGACGGTAGTTCACTTTACGTTCGCCGACGCCAAGAGACGCGAGCTTATCCGCGATGGCATTAAAGCCAGCTTCGTGATCCAGACCGTCGAATTCGCCGGAGTTGAACAGCACGCCTTTTTCGGTCAGCGCCTGTTCGGAGAGATCGGGTTCGGAGCCATCAGCGGCCAGGATGACCGGCTTGATGTTGAGACCGTACTTGCTGGCAAACTCGTAGTCGCGCTGATCGTGACCCGGAACGGCCATCACCGCGCCGGTGCCGTACTCCATCAGCACAAAGTTTGCCGCCCATACCGGGATCGCTTCGCCGGTCAGCGGGTGAATCGCTTTATAGCCGGTATCGACGCCTTTTTTCTCCATGGTTGCCATTTCGGCTTCGGCAACTTTGGTGTTACGGCATTCGTCGATAAACGTCGCCAGCGCGGGGTTATTGGCTGCTGCCTGCTGCGCCAGCGGGTGACCCGCAGCGACGGCCAGGTAGGTACAGCCCATAAAGGTGTCCGGGCGGGTGGTATAAACGGTCAGCTTGTCGGCGTAGTCGTTAACGTCGAAGGAGATTTCGACGCCTTCGGAGCGGCCAATCCAGTTGCGCTGCATGGTTTTAACGGTATCAGGCCAGTGATCCAGGTTATCCAGATCGTTCAGCAGCTCGTCAGCGTAGGCGGTGATTTTGATAAACCACTGCGGGATCTCTTTACGCTCTACTTTCGTGTCGCAGCGCCAGCAGCAGCCGTCGATAACCTGTTCATTCGCCAGAACGGTCTGATCGTTCGGGCACCAGTTTACCGCGGAGGTTTTTTTATAGACCAGCCCCTTTTTATACAGCTCGGTGAAGAACTTCTGCTCCCAGCGGTAGTATTCCGGGGTGCAGGTTGCCACTTCACGGCTCCAGTCATAGCCGAAGCCCAGCTTTTTCAGCTGGTTTTTCATGTAGGCGATATTGTCGTAGGTCCACGGGGCCGGAGCGGTGTTGTTTTTCACCGCGGCGCCTTCCGCAGGCAGACCAAACGCATCCCAGCCGATAGGCTGCAGGACATTTTTGCCCAACATACGCTGGTAACGGGAAATCACGTCGCCGATGGTATAGTTGCGCACGTGGCCCATGTGTAGTCGACCAGAAGGATAGGGAAGCATCGACAGGCAGTAATACTTCTCTTTGCTCTCGTCTTCGGTAACTTCAAAGGTACGCTTCTCGTCCCAGTGTTGCTGGACTTTTGATTCTATCTCTTCCGGGCGGTATTGCTCTTGCATGGCAGCCAGTGGTCCTGTTTTCAATACAGCTACAAAATGTAGCCAATGGATGTGTTATTTCAGATCGGCATAGCATAGCCCAAACGCCAACGTCAAAACAGCCTTTCACACACTTACAGAGATGAAAGCGGTGGAGAATATTTCGTGACTCTGTGGCTTGGCTGGCAGAGCAATCCGCAGATAACGTCTATCATAAGAAGAAGTTAACCACACCGGAGGCGAAAAGATGAACAAGGTTGCTCAATTCTACCGAGAGCTGGTGTCGACGCTCAGCGAGCGGTTACGCAATGGAGAACGCGATATTGATGCGCTGGTGGAGCAGGCCAGGGTCAAGATTAGCCAGTCCGGCGAGTTAACGCAGAGCGAAATCGAGAATGTGATCCGCGCAGTCAGACGCGACCTGGAAGAGTTCGCGCTCAGTTATGAAGAGAGTCAGGATGAGCTGACTGATAGCGTCTTTATGCGGGTGATCAAAGAGAGCCTGTGGCAGGAGCTGGCGGATATTACCGATAAAACTCAGCTTGAGTGGCGCGAGGTGTTCCAGGATCTCAGCCACCACGGCGTCTATCATAGCGGCGAAGTCGTGGGGCTCGGCAATCTGGTGTGTGAGAAGTGCCATTACCATCTGCCGGTTTATACGCCGGATGTGCTACCGCGTTGTCCTAAATGCGGGCACGATCAGTTCCAGCGCCGGCCATTCGAGCCGTAAATAGGCGTTAGCTATGCGCGAAGCCTTTTACGCAGGCGTTATGTCAGTACGAGGGCCAATATAAAGCGCGTTAATATATTGGCCTTCCTTCTAAAAGGGAGGCTAACCCTTCATCTGTATGCGTAAAAATGCTGGCGCCGAAGCACCAGCATAAACTTTCTTTTAACAAAAGACGCGCATTTTCAATGATAACTTCATGTTAATTGATGGTGTTAATGGTCGCGCTCTTAAACTGCTGAGTGCCGCCCATTTCACTGGCGTATTTATGTGAGGAATTTAAAACCAGATTATTAGTGGAAATCGTGCCTTTGCCACAGGTTGCCAGATTAAGGAAACCGCAGCGATACCCTCCGTTAACCACTTTTTTAGCCGTCATGGTTAATGTGGCGCCAGCACCAATGTGATAACGGTTAGTGATATTACCGTGATTTTGTGTATCCAAGGTCATGTTTGTTGAACTTAAAATTTCGCCTTCATTGTAAAGATCGTTATAGGTTTTAATTACAACGTTATCACGGCCAACAATCGCGCCATAGTTGCTGGTAACATCATTTTCGATATTGATATGGTGTCCACCAATATATCCTTCATTCTTTAGCTGGTAGCTTTTTGTTGTCAGCGTATCAGCACCTTCCATAAAACTCCCTTTTTTTAACGTCAGAGTACCATCGGTTTTTACGGTCACGTTGCCGCCGGAGGTGGTACCCGCGTTGGTAATTTCCCCGGATGTTATCTGGTCATTTATTTTCGCCTGGACCAGCAGGGTGTCGTAGCCATAAATATTACCAGTGACTTTAAGCGTATCTCCTCCGAAGGTCACCGTTGTGTTTTTACCTCGGGTCGAGCCTCCGTTTTCAATGTTACCTGCGGTGGTGACGGTCAGCTGGTTATCTGAAAGCAAATTAGAACCATATGTCGTTTTCAGGTTGCCATTAGTCATGACGCTCAGTGCGTTGACTGCTTTAAGCGTACCCGTATTTTCGATATTCCCGGATGCATTGACGAGTAACTTCCCGGTGCTGGAAATGGTTCCGCTATTGGTTAACGAGCTTAGGCTGTTCAACAAGGCAGTATTATTGGCGGATATATTGCCGGTGTTTTTTAAATTACCTGCAGATATTAGCTGAGTGATAACACCCTTGCTGGCGATAGAGCCTTCGTTGGTAAGTGAGCCATAGCTGGTTAAAGAAAGGCTGGTGTTAGCAACAATAGCGCCTTTATTTCGAACGCCAAAACCTAAATTATTGCCAACCATAGTAATACTATTGGCTTTGATGCCACCAAGATTACTAATGTCGATACTATATTCAGGGTAAAGATACTGCAGCGCCGTTGCTGATTTACCCGCTGAGGTTATCGCGCCTGAGCCGTTATCAAACGTGAAGTTTCCTGCAGCCACTATCGCGTTCTTCGCATTAACCGCACCGTTAATGGCTATCGCATCGGCGAGCAGAACCGCATAGCTATTGCTCGCATCCATTCCATTCTTGTCGATGGACAGTTTACCGCCGGTAACGTCATAGCTGGCGATAGCGCCAGTATCAGAAAATGTGACCTTTCCTGTCGTTAAAATCGCCTTATTGGTGTTGATGAAACTACATCCTGAGCAGGAAATACCATTGGGGTTAGCAATAACCACATCAGCTCGTTGACCCGCAACTTCAATAAATCCATTGAGTGCGCTTGCACTGTTTGAGGTAACTTCGTTAAGAATAACCGAAGCGCTACCATTAGTCAGATTGTTATTTTTAGCGATATTCCCCAACGTCGCATGGGAGAGATCGCTGGGGCTATTGTTCAGAACAACACCCTTACTATCAACATTAAACTCACGATACATATTATGTGAGACGCCGGCGGCATTGGGTTTTTCAATATCAATGACTTTGGCGCCTGATAAATGGGTATAAGTTGTCGGGTCGGCATAAACAAAGCTTGAGCTCAATGCTGCTGCTAGCGCAACATAGGTTAACTTGAATTTAAACATTTAATAGGGTCCTTTAGAAATAAATGAGGTTAACTGATGCGTTGAAAAACTGATTTTAATACCTCCATTGTAATGAAAATCCCAGGTTTGCAGGGTCTGTATGAAAACCGTTTGGCTTTATCAGTGGGGTTCCGATGAATAAGTCATACTGAGTTGAAATTATGCTTCCGCGTATTCCCACCGTGGCGCCAGACATGACTTTGCCACTTTCGTACTGCTCGGTTCCTGTAATGCGCCCAACGTCTATGCCTAAGTACAGCTGCCGATCCGGGGTGGGAATATCCCAAATGAAATCATTGCGCCAGTACCAGCCTTGATTTCCTGAAAGCGTTCTTTCTCCGTCAAAACCTCGTACTGTCCAACGGTTGCCTATATTAAACTGATTGTCTGCGGATAAGATATCGGGACTGATTTGTATATTAATATGCGGGGCGTAGCTGAATTTATCCCCCGTTGATTCAAACTTCATTAAGGCTTGAAGGTCGGCATGAATAACGCGCGAAAGCTTACTGTACAGACCGGCTTTTTCCTCCGGAGTTGGCATTGAACTGAGCCAGGGAAGGCTACGCTGTACCCCCAGGCTGGCATCTATAATGGTATGGGTAAAGTATCGCTGGTGATGTGCAGTAATATCCCAGGCAGGATTCTGTTTGCGCATAACGCTCAATTCGCTGCCACCAAAATAGTAATGTGAGGTGCTTTTAGATATTCGCGCATCAACAGTCGTTTTTTGCTGACGGGTGTGCGAAATTAGACGCGTTAAGGTTGCGCTGGCGTAATCATTTTTGCTTTTATATTCGATGGTAGAGTATCTGCCATTGAACTGCTGGCGATATTCACTTTGTGAACCGTAAATACTGAGTGACCAAAATCCAAAGGGAATAGAATAATAGAGACTTTTATTCTGGTTGCCATCGTTATGTTGATTAAACTCGACATCCCCCCCCATGGATAAATAGAGAATGTCATTTAGCGTCGTCAGGTCATAAAGATAAAGCGCGCCACCGGCCTGGTAACGCCCGCTGCTACGGCTTCCTGCATCATCCAGCCATGCGCCCACTTGCCAGTTTCGTGCGAGATGCCGGGAGATCTGGATATCGCTTTCCGCATTTTTCTTACCCGGCATGATTTTCATCTGCGCCGATGAGCCGGGTAAACGCTGCAGGTTAGCCATCCCCTGTTCCAGTTCGGTTAGCTTCAGAATATCCCCTGTTTTAGCCGGTATGGCATTCCACAGGCTGGTTGTCGCGCTATTGTCGGAAGCCCAGCTAATATTACCGATATAGCCATAGCTCAACGTGATGCTCAGAATGCCATCATTCAGGGATTGCGAAGGTACATCAATAAGCGAAGTGATATATCCCCGGGCAATAAGTTCATTTTGCAAGGTTGTGGTGAGTAGACGTATGCCTTCAATGCCCAGACACTTTTTTTCTGCCTGGATAGCAATATTACCTAGCAGACTGTGGGTCAGCTTGTGGTCAGCGGAAATAATTTCGACATGGTCGATATATCGGCAGGTTGCTTCAGGGGGAAAGGCGAGTTTATATTTTTGCGATCCTGTACCTGATGGCGAGTATTCCTGCTGTGCTGGCGCCAATGCGCTTTGACGTGCCTTATCCTGTTCCACCTGATTGGTATTACTAATCGATACATTCGCCAATGTCGACGCGGTTAGCAGAATATAAAGAGAAAGGGCGGTTATGAGACTTTTATTATTCACGAAGCAATATCCATTTGTTTCATTCGTCCGTTATATCCTTTTCAAGGATGTTTAGCGTTTACTGAGTAGGGTTAACGAAGCCAGGTTCTCAATGTTAAGAATTTTATTTTTCTAAAAAACAAAATGGCCGCTGTCGGTGCTCAGTGCTGTTGTCAAATCTGCGCCATGTTATCTATGGCAGATTATGTAATCCACGATGTAAAGCGTGAATTTTTGTTGAATTGAGCGTTTCAGGTCGTGAATTATTTGGCGTGAGGCTGGATATATTTATGTCGCGTATTTAATAGCAGCGAAACTATTGCCATAACTATGGAGAGAGACAGGAGCGGGAAGAGATAAAAGGCGTGTACGGTACCGTACACGCCGGAAGATTAATGCAGAATTTTGGCGAGGAAGTCTTTGGCGCGTTCAGATTGCGGGTTAGCAAAAAACGCTTCTTTATCGGCGTCTTCGACAATTTTTCCTTCATCCATAAAGATAACCCGGTTGGCTACCTTACGCGCAAAGCCCATTTCATGGGTGACCACCATCATGGTCATCCCTTCGTTCGCCAGTTCAACCATGACGTCCAGCACTTCGTTAATCATCTCCGGATCCAGCGCGGAGGTGGGTTCATCAAACAGCATGGCGATAGGATCCATACACAGCGCGCGGGCGATGGCCACGCGCTGCTGTTGGCCACCCGAGAGCTGGGCGGGGAATTTTTCGGCATGAGCGGAAAGACCCACGCGTTCCAGCAGCTTAAGCCCTTTCGCCCGGGAGGCGGCTTTATCGCGGTTGAGCACCTTGACCTGCGCCAGGGTGAGGTTCTCAATAATCGATAAATGGGGGAACAGCTCAAAGTGCTGGAATACCATCCCGACGCGCGAGCGCAGTTTGGCCAGGTTGGTCTTTTTATCGTTGACGGTGGTGCCGTCGACGATGATTTGACCTTGCTGAATGGGTTCAAGGCCGTTTACGGTTTTTATCAGCGTTGATTTACCCGAGCCCGAGGGCCCGCAGACCACCACCACTTCGCCTTTTTTCACTTCCGTGGAGCAATCGGTCAGCACCTGAAAGTGACCATACCATTTTGAAACATTTTTCAGGGTAATCATTACACAGTCCTTTTCTTCAACCAGCTGACCAACAGCGATGCGCTGAGACTAAACACAAAATATACGGCGCCTGCGAACAGGATCATCTCTACCTGGGTTCCATCACGCTCGCCGATAGTTGAGGCGGTGCGGAAAAAGTCGGCCAGGCTCAGAACATAAACCAGCGAGGTATCCTGGAACAGGACGATGCCCTGCGTCAGCAGCAGCGGTACCATGGCGCGGAAGGCCTGCGGCAGAATCACTAGCTTCATGGATTGCCAGTGGGTCATGCCCAGCGCCAGCGCGGCGCTGGACTGGCCGCGCGAGATACTCTGAATGCCGGCACGGATAATTTCCGAGTAATAGGCCGCTTCAAACATGGAGAAGGCGATCATCGCCGAAATCAGGCGGATATCGGTTTTCGGCGACAGGCCAAGCACGTTCTGCAGGAACCCGGGAACAATCAGATAAAACCACAGCAGTACCATCACCAGCGGAATGGAGCGGAAAACGTTAACGTAGGTTTTGGCGAACCACGCCAGCGGCAGGAAGCTCGACAGGCGCATCACGGCCAGGATCGTCCCCCACACAATTCCGACAACAATCGCGGTCACGGTAATTTTTAAGGTAATCACCAGCCCTGCCAGCAGGTATGGCATGGAAGGAATAATGGAGCTCCAGTCAAAATCGTACATTATTTACCCCCCATATTGCCCGGCAGGCGGACTTTACGTTCGACCACGTACATGATCAGCATAATAACGGCGTTGATAAACACGTAGGCGAGGGTGATAGCGGTAAACGATTCCCAGGCATGGGCCGAGTAGTCCAGCAGCTTGCCCGCCTGCGCGGCCATATCGGCAAGACCAATGGTGGAGGCGATGGCCGAGTTTTTCACCAGGTTCATCATTTCAGAGGTCATTGGCGGCACGATAACGCGATAGGCGTTGGGCAGCAGAACGTAACGGTAGGTTTGCGGGAGCGTTAGCCCCATCGCCAGCCCGGCGTTTTTCTGGCCGCGCGGCAGGGATTGAATACCGGAACGAACCTGCTCGCAGACGCGCGCGGCGGTAAACAATCCCAGACACAGCATCGAAGAAACGAAAAACTGAATATTCGGATCCAGCTCGGACTTAAACCACATGCCGATGTTTTCCGGCAGCAGTTCAGGCACCACCAGATACCAGGTGAAAAATTGAACGATAAGCGGAACGTTACGAAAAAGTTCAACGTAGCAGGTGCCGATAGTCGACAGCAGACGGTTCGGGACCGTACGGAGAATACCGAAGAGCGAACCTACAAAGAACGCGATAATCCAGGCCGTTACCGACAGGGTGACGGTGATCTGAAAACCACTCCACAGCCAGCCTAAATAGGTGGTGTTGCCGAACGGGGCCTGTTGCAGGAATATCCCCCAGTTCCAGTCTATTGACATAAATGACTCCTGGAAAAAAAAGGGTAGCAGCGCTACCCTCGAAGATTGTTGCTCAGCCTGTTTCGGTATTCGCGGCCGCTGGGGAACGACCAGCCGCCGTATAGTCTGTCCGCGCCGTAGCAACAATCGGGAGGGCAGGATTCCCCGCCCTTTGTTTTTTTAATTAGTTAAGAGCTTTATCGTTAGGTGATTTGAACAGCGCTTTCATCTCGTCAGAGAGTTCAAAGTTCATATTCAGGTTCTTTGGCGGAATAGGATTTTTAAACCACTTATCGAACCATTTTTCGGCTTCACCGGAGGTCTGAACCTGGGCGACCGTCTCATCGACCAGCGTTTTGAACTGCGGATCGTCTTTGCGCAGCATGCAGCCGTAGGCTTCCTGAGACTGAGCGGTACCGACAATCTCCCAGTTATCCGGTTTCTTCGCTTTCGCACGTTCGCCCGCCAGCAGCGCGTCATCCATCATAAAGGCCACCGCGCGACCGCTTTCCAGAGTACGGAAAGAGTCACCGTGATCTTTTGCGCTGATAATACGCATATTCATTTTTTTCTCGTCGTTCAGCTTGTGCAGCAGAATTTCGGAGGTGGTGCCGGAGGTGACGACGACGGCTTTATCCTTCAGGTCCGGGAAATCTTTAATCGCGCCGCCTTTTTTCACCAGCAGACGGGTACCGACGACGAAAATCGTATCGGAGAAGGCCGCCTGTTTCTGGCGCTCAAGGTTGTTGGTGGTGGAGCCGCATTCGAAATCATACGTGCCGTTTTGCAGCAGCGGAATACGGTTTTGTGAGGTGACCGGGATCAGTTTGACCTGCAGATCCGGCTTGTTCAGCTTCTTCTTGATGGCATCAACGATCGCATTCGAGTAGTCCTGGGAGTAGCCAACGACCTGCTGCTTGTTGTCATAGTAAGAGAACGGAACGGATGATTCACGGTGACCAACGACGATAACGCCGTTTTTGGCAATTTTATCCAGAGTGCTCTGGCCAGCGGTGGATGCCGCATCTTCTGCATGCGCCACCCCAGCGGTGAGGCCCATGACCAGCATTGCTGCGGCCAGTTTACGTAATTGCATATCCGACTCCTTATCCTCAGCGCCGTCAGACGCTATTGATACCCATTGTGAATGTGTGTGCTTTTTTATCGCTGCCGTCTTTGCGTGCAGCATTTGTATGTGTTTGTTAGCATTTAGTTTGGCTTAATGTAAAGATTTTGCTCTTATATTGTTGATTTTTGCGAAGCGCACCGCACCATTTAAAGGCAAAAATCCCCCATTGCACCAAAATGGCGCCGCCTGACGATCGATGGTGGTGCAACCGGGTTGTACCCCCGAGGATCGCGTTGCGACATGAATTTATTAAGCAATGGTCGTGCCAGAATGGATAAGAAGGGGAGATGACCGCGGCGACGAATGCCGCCGCGGGAGAAGCAATTATTGACGGCGCTGGCGCAGGCTCATCAGCAGCGCAGCAAAGCCAAACAAGGCGGTTAACGCCCACAGCGGCCAGTTCCCCGTACGCGCGTACGGCGTCAGTCCTGCCGTTGGGGTCACTTTGGTGGTTAATACGGCGCGGGTGAACTGCGGGATCATCTCCTGTATTTCACCGCGCGGGCCGATGACCGCGGTAATGCCGTTATTGGTGCTGCGCAGCAGCGGACGGGCCAGCTCCAGCGCGCGCATTCGCGCCATCTGGAAGTGCTGCCACGGGCCGATAGATTTGCCGAACCATGCGTCATTCGAAATAGTTAACAGAAAATCCGTATCCGGGCGGAAGTTATCCCGCACCTGCTCGCCAAGAATGATCTCGTAGCAGATAGCCGCCGTCAGACGCATATTATGCGCCACCAGCTGCGGCTGCACGTACGGCCCGCGGCTGAAAGAGGACATTGGCAGGTCGAAGAACGGCGCCAGCGGACGCAGAATCGATTCCAGCGGCACAAACTCACCAAACGGCACCAGATGATTCTTGTTGTAGCGATTCTTTGAGTCGTAGCTGTACGGGTTATCTTTGCCCAGCGTAATAATGGTGTTGTACGTATCGTAGCGATTGCGCGCGTTCAGACGCGCATCGACGATGCCGGTGATCAGCGAGCTATTTTTCGACCGCATCAGGTCGTCCATCATGCTGAGGAAGCGCTGCTGGTTAATTTCCAGATCCGGAATCGCGGACTCCGGCCAGACGATCAGCTGCGATTTACCCATATGCGGCTGGGTGAGATCCAGATAGGTTTTCAGGGTGTTGAGCAGCTGATTCTGGTCCCATTTCATCGCCTGGGGGATATCGCCCTGTACCAGCGAAACCGTGGTCGCGCGCGCCGGCAGCGGTTGATACCACTGAATATAGCGAAGCGGGAAGGGCAGGGCGAACAGCACGACGGCGGCGATCAGCGGCTTCCAGTTACGCTGCGCGATGGCCAATACCAGCAGGCCGCTGACAAGCATCAGCAGGAAGTTAATCGCCTCAACGCCCATCACGGGAGCCAGGCCTTTGAGCGGGCCGTCAATCTGACTGTAGCCGAACTGTAGCCACGGGAAGCCGGTGAGCACCCAGCCGCGCAGAAATTCGCTGATTTGCCACACCACCGGCGCGGCGATAGCCACGCGTATCCAGCTGGTTTTTGGCCACAGGCGCGAAAGAATGCCGGCAAATAATCCGCTATAGAGCGACAGATAGGCCGCCAGCAGCACCACCAGGAAAACGTTGACCGGACCGGGCATGCCGCCGAACTGCGCGATGCTCACGTAGACCCAGTTAATACCGGAGCCGAACAGCCCTAACCCCCAGGAATAGCCAATCGCGGCGCTTTGCAGGGGACGTCGGTTGAGGGTTAAACCTTGCAGGCCAATTAACGAAATAAGGGCTGCGGGCCAGAAGTCATAAGGTGAAAAAGCCAGCGTTCCGCTGGCTCCGAATAACAGCGCCAGCAGCAAACGTACGCGCTGGCGTTCAATAAGAGAGGCAAATACCATTTAGGTTAATCGTCCCGTTGGATTAGTCTTCCAGCTTCGGCTGCGGGGCATCATCAGGAAGCTTTACATGTACCTGAATAATACGTCGACTGTCAGCCATTGCGACCTTGAATTGGTAACCATCAATGTCGATAGACTCGCCGCGGGCAGGCAGATGACCAAACGCCTGCATGACCAGACCGCCGATGGTGTCGACCTCTTCATCGCTGAAGTGGGTGCCGTACGCTTCGTTGAAATCTTCGATTGAGGCCAGCGCGCGCACCGTCCACGTGTGGCGGCTCAGCTGACGGAAATCGATATCTTCTTCTTCGTCGTATTCGTCTTCTATTTCACCGACGATGAGCTCAAGGATATCTTCAATGGTCACCAGACCTGAGACGCCGCCAAACTCATCGATCACGATAGCCATATGGTAACGTTGGGAGCGAAACTCCTTCAGCATGCGGTCAACCCGCTTGCTCTCGGGCACGACAACCGCCGGACGCAACACTTTTTCCATGCTGAAGGCTTCGGCATCGCTGCGCATAAACGGCAGCAGATCTTTGGCCATCAGAATCCCTTCGATGTGATCTTTATCTTCGCTGATCACCGGGAAACGCGAGTGGGCCGATTCGATGATGACATCGAGGCACTCGTCCAGCGTCTGGTTGCGTTTCAGGGTAATCATCTGCGAGCGGGGGATCATGATGTCGCGGACGCGCTGGTCGGCAATATCCATTACCCCTTCGAGCATATCGCGCGTATCTTCGTCGATAAGGTCGTTTTGCCCGGAATCACGGATCAGCGCCAGCAGTTCGTCACGATTTTTGGGTTCACCGTGAAAGAGCTGGCTGAGTAACAGGGAGAAGAATCCCTTTTTGCTGTTTACTGTGTCGCTACTGTGTGAATTGTCGTCGCTCATGGCGTCGTATGGGTTCTCATGTTAGTTAAATAGTCGCTCGTCACGCGTATACTCAGCGCCCGGCATAGCGGCCAGTCGCCGGCAAAGCCGGCAACGGGTTATTCCTTCTCGGCAATGTACGGATCCTCATAGCCCAGAGCAAGCATTATCTCTGTTTCGAGGGATTCCATCTCTTCCGCTTCTTCATCAATGATGTGGTCATAGCCCAAAAGATGCAGGCTACCGTGGACCACCATATGCGCCCAGTGCGCTTCCAGCGGTTTACCTTGCTCTTTCGCTTCCTGTTCAACCACCTGACGGCAGATGACCAGGTCGCCAAGCAGCGGCATTTCGATACCCGGCGGGGCTTCGAACGGGAAAGAGAGCACGTTAGTCGGTTTGTCCTTCCCGCGATAGGTCAGGTTCAGCTCGTGGCTTTCCGCTTCATCAACCAGGCGAATCGTCAGCTCCGACTCTTCCTGAAACTGCGGGATAACGCTATCGACCCAGCGCTGAAACAGGGCTTCATCCGGCATTCCGCTGTTATCTTCGCAAGCCAGCTGTAAATCGAGAATGACCTGACTCATTTATGCTCCTGTTCCTGGGCTTCGCGTTTGCGCTCGGCGGCCAGTTCTGCTTTACGTTTCTGGTCTGCTTCTTCCCAGGCTTCATAGGCGTTAACGATGCGGGCGACAACCGGGTGGCGCACGACGTCTTCGCTATGGAAGAAGTTGAAGCTGATCTCATCGACTTCCGCCAGCACTTCAATCGCATGGCGCAGGCCCGATTTGGTGCTGCGCGGCAGGTCAATCTGCGTGACGTCGCCGGTAATGACCGCCTTAGAGTTAAAGCCGATACGGGTCAGGAACATTTTCATCTGTTCAATGGTCGTGTTCTGGCTTTCGTCGAGAATGATAAACGCATCGTTCAGCGTACGGCCGCGCATATAGGCCAGCGGCGCGACTTCAATCACGTTGCGCTCAATCAACTTTTCGACTTTCTCGAAGCCGAGCATCTCGAACAGCGCGTCGTAAAGGGGCCGCAGGTACGGATCGACTTTCTGGTTCAAATCGCCGGGCAGGAAGCCCAGTTTTTCGCCGGCCTCAACCGCCGGACGGGTCAGAAGAATACGGCGGATCTCCTGGCGCTCCAGCGCGTCTACCGCGGCGGCGACCGCCAGGTAGGTTTTCCCGGTCCCGGCAGGACCGACGCCGAAGGTAATGTCGTGGTCAAGAATATTGGCGATGTACTGCGCCTGATTCGGCGTACGCGGTTTAATCACGCCGCGCTTGGTTTTGATATTGATGGCCTTACCGTAGTCCGGCACGCTTTCGGCGCTCTGCTCCAGCACGCGGGCTTCTTTGATCGCCAGATGAATTTGTTCCGGTTCAATATCCTGAATTTCGCCGCGCATCGGCGCGGTATCGACGTACAGACTGCGCAGGATATCCGCCGCAGCGGTGACGCAAATCGGCCGACCGGTCAGTTTAAAGTGGTTGTCACGACGGTTAATCTCGATGCCGAGGCGGCGTTCCAGCTGTTTAATGTTGTCATCAAACGGGCCGCACAGGCTCAGCAGACGGGCGTTGTCCGCGGGCTCAAGGGTGATTTCGCGAGTGTCTGTATTCAAGCTGTTCCTCTTATACATAGATAGCCGGAAGGTAGCCGGTCAGGAAATTATTCACGTCATCGGAATATGGCGCAAGCATCGCTATAGATATTGGGTTCAGGAGAGGAAATACAAGGCCTGCCGGAGCCGGCAGGCCTGAACGGATTATGGCTGGTAGATACCGACGCCAAGATCGTTTTCTTTACGGGTGCGGGCAATTACCGACTCCGGGGTTTCCGCGATGCGCAGACCCATTTCGTCCTCGGTGCGCACCACTTTACCGCGCAGGGAGTTTGTCCAGACGTCGGTGATCTCGACATCGACAAACTTGCCGATCATCTCAGGCGAGCCTTCGAAGTTCACCACGCGGTTATTTTCGGTGCGGCCAGACAGCTCCATGATGCTCTTACGTGAGGTGCCTTCCACCAGAATGCGCTGCACGGTGCCGAGCATACGGCGGCTCCAGGCCATCGCCTGCTGGTTGATGCGCTCCTGCAGAATATACAAACGCTGCTTCTTGTCCTCTTCCGGTACGTCGTCAACCATATCGGCCGCCGGCGTTCCCGGACGCGCGGAGAAGATGAAGCTGTAGCTCATATCGAAATTCACATCGGCAATCAGCTTCATGGTCTGCTCGAAATCCTGGGTGGTTTCGCCAGGGAAGCCGACGATGAAGTCGGAGCTGATCTGAATATCCGGACGCGCCGCGCGCAGTTTGCGGATAATCGCTTTATATTCCAGCGCCGTGTGGGTTCGGCCCATCAGGTTCAGCACGCGGTCGGAACCGCTCTGCACCGGCAGGTGCAGGAAGCTGACCAGCTCCGGCGTATCGCGGTAAACCTCGATGATATCGTCGGTGAACTCGATGGGATGGCTGGTGGTAAAGCGGATCCGGTCGATACCGTCGATCGCCGCAACCAGACGCAGGAGATCGGCAAAGCTACCGGTGGTGCCGTCATAGTTTTCCCCGCGCCAGGCGTTTACGTTCTGCCCGAGCAGGTTGACTTCACGGACGCCCTGAGCCGCAAGCTGGGCGATTTCAAACAGGATATCGTCGCTTGGGCGGCTCACTTCCTCACCGCGGGTGTAAGGCACCACGCAGTAGGTGCAGTACTTGTTGCAGCCTTCCATGATGGAAACAAAGGCGCTTGGGCCTTCGGCGCGCGGTTCCGGCAGGCGGTCGAATTTTTCGATTTCCGGGAAGCTGATATCGACGACCGGGCTGCGGTTGCCTCGTACCGAGTTGATCATTTCCGGCAGACGGTGCAGGGTCTGCGGCCCAAAAATAATATCGACGTAGTGGGCGCGCTGGCGAATATGGTCGCCTTCCTGAGAGGCTACGCAGCCGCCAACGCCGATGATCAGGTTGGGATTCTTCTCTTTCAGCAGCTTCCAGCGTCCTAGCTGATGGAATACTTTTTCCTGAGCCTTCTCACGGATTGAGCAGGTATTGAGCAGCAGCACATCCGCTTCTTCCGCCACTTCAGTGAGTTGATACCCGTGGGTGGCATCCAGCAGATCGGCCATCTTTGATGAATCGTATTCGTTCATCTGACAGCCCCAGGTTTTAATATGGAGTTTTTTTGTCATCGACTTGCTCATGCTTAATTAGGTATACCCAAAGTCAGCGTCTTCACCGGATGTTGCTCTGCAATGTGAAGGGTGACGGATATAAAGCCAGGATTGCAGGACGCGTATTGTAATGCTTTGACCGCGCCCTGACCAGTACGACCGTAATCACCACAAGCCGAATAAAAATCCGGTAAACTGAGGGGATTCGGGTTTAAGGATAATAGCCATGACAATTCATGCAACAGATGTCGTTATCGTCGGCGGCGGGATGGTTGGCGGCGCCCTCGCGCTTGGCCTGGCGCAGCAGGGCTTTACGGTGACGGTCATTGAAAAAAACGCGCCACCGGTTTTTGATGCGTCTTCACCGCCTGACGTGCGTATTTCGGCAATCAGCGCGTCATCGGTAGGGCTGCTGAGAGGCCTCGGCGTCTGGGACAGCGTGCGGTCCATGCGCGCCCATGCGTACCGCCAGCTAGAAACCTGGGAGTGGGAAAGCGCGCATGTTGTCTTCAACGCCGCGGAGCTGAAGCTGCCGGAACTGGGCTATATGGTGGAGAATAACGTCCTGCAGCGAGCCCTGTGGCAGGCGCTGGAAGCCCATGAGCGCATATCGCTGCAGGTGGGAACATCGCTCCAGGAGATGCGTCTGGAAGAAACGTACGCCTCCTTAACGCTGACCGACGGCAGCCGGCTTGATGCGCGGCTGGTGGTGGGCGCGGACGGCGCCAGTTCGCAGGTGCGTCAGCTGGCCGGAATCGGCATCCACGCGTGGCAGTATCAGCAATCCTGTATGTTGATCAGCGTACAGTGTGCGGACGATCCCGGCGACAGCACCTGGCAGCAGTTCACTCCGGCGGGGCCGCGCGCGTTTTTACCGCTGTTCGATCATTGGGCCTCGCTGGTGTGGTACGACGCGCCGGCGCGGATCCGCCAGCTGCAGGGGATGAGTATGGCTCAGCTACAGCAGGAAATTACTCGCCACTTCCCGTCGCGGCTGGGAGAGATTACGCCGCTGAGCGCGGGCGCCTTCCCGCTCACCCGCCGCCACGCATTGCAGTATGTTAAGCCGGGGATGGCGCTGGTGGGCGATGCTGCGCACACCATTCATCCGCTGGCGGGGCAGGGGGTTAACCTCGGCTATCGCGATGTCGATGCGCTGCTCGATATTCTTGGCAGAGCAAAAGCCCACGGCGAAGAGTGGGCCAGCCTGCCGGTACTTAAGCGCTACCAGACGCGACGTCAGGCGGACAACTTTATTATGCAGTCTGGGATGGATCTGTTTTACGCCGGGTTTAGCAACGATCTGCCCCCGGTGCGTATGCTGAGAAACATTGGGCTGATGGCGGCCGAACGCGCCGGCGGACTGAAGCGTCATGCGTTGAAATACGCGTTGGGGCTATAATCCGCATTCAAAATAATCGCGCAAACAGCGTGTCTTTACCCTCTTTTTTGGGCAAGAATCCCTGATACCAGATACTGCCGCCAGATGTTGTCAGGGATTCGCACTGCCACTGATTCGTGGTGAGCAAATAGAAGGAATAGGCGCTTTTACCTGACATATAGAGCAGGAACAGCAGCGCCAGCAGCGCAATGATGGCAGTTACCGCGTCGCCTTCGGAAGACAGAACGTCACAGGCAAGGATGGCGATACATGCTGCCTGAAGAATCATCTTGCTCGCAAAGCAGCGAAGAAAAAATTGCCGCGTTCTTTCTGTTGACCAAAAACAGGGATTCTTAATGACGTCTCTCTGCTCCTTAGCCGGGAAGCCATGAATGTAGGTTATCCAGCGGGTATCCTCGGTGAGCGTTAGCGCGAGGCCCGTTTCGTTGAGCCGATGCAGGCGCATGGATATGCCGACGGGAAAAAACAAACCCACCACGATGCTGTAGGTTAGTAAGGCTGAAATCCCGAACAGGCAGAAAGCGAAGCCGATCAGAAAAAAGAGCAAGGTTATGGTGCGGGTAAAGAGAGGGAAAACCTGATAGTTCATCGTAAATCCTTTTACTCATTGACTCTGTAATTTATCAGAGCTGAGAACGAGGTACACTTCAGGTCAGCTTTTTTCGGAATTCATAAAGCAAAAAAGCCCGCCGAAGCGAGCTTTTTGCTTTATGTTGGCTGGGGTACGAGGATTCGAACCTCGGAATGCCGGAATCAGAATCCGGTGCCTTACCGCTTGGCGATACCCCAATTTTACGTTGACCATTTCGTGCCGGGGTCAAACCGGTGGCTTAGCGCCTGGAGATACTCCAACGGGTGCGCGCACAGCGTGGGCGACTTTTAAAATTGGCTGGGGTACGAGGATTCGAACCTCGGAATGCTGGTATCAGAAACCAGAGCCTTACCGCTTGGCGATACCCCAACAATTCTTTTGGATTTATCGAACTGAATCAATAATTCCTTTGTATGGTGGCTACGACGGGATTCGAACCTGTGACCCCATCATTATGAGTGATGTGCTCTAACCAGCTGAGCTACGTAGCCAAAATCTTACTCTATTTTCGATGGCTGGGGTACCTGGATTCGAACCAGGGAATGCCGGTATCAAAAACCGGTGCCTTACCGCTTGGCGATACCCCAATAC